>JAYVRS010000152.1:0-2445 GCA_043776185.1 Bryobacteraceae bacterium
CCTGACGCCTACGAACGAGTGGTGGATAAGTTGTTGGCTTCGCCTCACTACGGCGAACGCTTCGCGCGGCCCTGGCTTGACTTGGCTCGGTATGCGGACTCCGATGGCTTTGAAAAAGATCTCGTGCGGCCGTGGGCCTGGCGTTACCGGCAATGGGTAATTACTGCCCTCAATAGCGATATGCCGTTCAGCCAGTTCACCATCGAGCAACTGGCCGGCGACTTACTGCCGAACGCCAGCGTCGAGCAGCGGGTGGCGACTGGCTTCAATCGGATGACGCTGTATAACCGCGAGGCCGGCGTCTCGCGCCTGGAGGATCGCTTCGAGCAGACCGTCAACCGCGCGAATACGATTAGTACAACTTGGATGGGACTTACTGCCGGTTGCGCGCAATGCCACGATCATAAGTACGACCCGATTTCGCAGCGTGAATATTATCAATTGTTTGCGTTTATGGACGGGGCACAGCATGAGGATATCGATGCGCCGTTGCCCGGGGAGTTAGGCCCGTGGTTGCGGGCCAAACCCACTTACGATGCGGCGCGGCACTCACTGCTGACCGAGTACAATGTACCCACTTTGCAGGCCGGTTTTGAAGTCGAGTTAGGCAAAGCGATCAAGACTCCTGGAGCCAACGTGGAGTGGGACTTCTGGGTAACGTCCTGCACGGCGATGGTGGAGCGCTGCCAGCAGCTTTGGCTAAAACCGTTAGCCGAGCGGACGCCCCGCGAAGCTGAGTTACTAACCGATTATTTTGTGGCTAACCTGGGTCCGGATCTGCCGCGCGACCAAGCGCTGCTGGCGAAGTTCAAGGAACTGCGGGTAAAGTTAGCCGAGCTGAAAGCGACTTTGCCGCGCTTCTCGCAGGCTTATGTAATGGCCGCGAATCCGGGGGCGGAAACACATATCGCTTTGAAAGGCGATTACAAACGGCCCGGCCTCGAAGTGAAGCCGGGAACGCTGGCCGTGTTGCCGCCGTTGGCACCGGGCACCGAGCCGCCGCGTCTGGCTTTGGCCAAGTGGCTGACAAATGCGGCGAATCCACTCACTCCCCGAGTGATTGCCAATCGCGCCTGGCAGGAGTTCTTTGGGCGAGGCATCGTCAAGACCTCCGAAGACTTGGGAACGCAAGGTGACCGGCCCACCCATCCCGAGTTACTCGATTGGCTGGCAGTGGAGTTACGCGAAGGCGGCTGGAGCATGAAGCACTTACACAAAGTAATTGTCATGTCGGCGACCTACCGCCAGAGTTCAAACGCTCGTCCGGAGCTGAAAGATCGGGACCCGGAGAACACTTGGCTCGCCCGTCAGAACCGCCTGCGGTTACCGGCGGAGCTGATTCGCGATGCGGCCTTGGCCGCCAGTGGATTGCTGTCGAACGCGGTGGGCGGCCCCAGCGTCATGCCCCCGCAGCCTGCCAGCGTCACGGCGCAAGGCTACGGAACGCGTAAGTGGGAGGAGAGCCAAGGCGCTGACCGTTATCGCCGTGGCCTCTACATTCACTTTCAGCGCACCACGCCTTATGCGCAGTTGATGACCTTTGACGCCCCCGATTCGAATGTGGCGTGTTCGCGGCGCCGCCCATCGAATTCGCCCTTGCAAAGCCTGAACTTACTCAATGATCCGGTTTTCTTTGAAGCGGCGCAGGGCTTGGCGATGCGCGTGGAACGCGAGGCACCGCCCAACGGGAAGCTCGACTATGCGGTGGCTTTGGCCCTGGGCCGCCCCGCTACGCCCGTTGAGCGAGAGCGTTTGGCGAAGTATCTCGACTCGCAGGCGAACTTAGTGGCCAAGGATAAGTCGGCGGCGACGCTGATGCCGGCGGACCCCACGCTCGCGCCATGGGTAGGCCTAGGCCGCGTGTTACTGAACTTAGACGAATTCATGACGAGAGAGTAAGTATGAACTACCAAGAGTTACTCGCGGTTCAAGCTCGCCGCCGCTTTCTGCAATCGGTCGGCGGCGGCATTGGGGCCATGGCTTTAGGCGACCTGATGGCGGCCGATTCGCTGGACCCGTTAGCGCCGCGCGAGCCGCATTTTCCGGGCAAAGCCAAGAGCGTCATCTTCATGTTTATGGAGGGCGGGCCCAGTCAATATGACTTATTCGATCCCAAGCCCGAGTTGCAGAAGTGGCATGGCAAGCCGTTGCCAGAGTCGCTGACGAAACAGATGCAGTTGGCTTTTATTAAGCCCAATGCGGCGGTATTGGCGAGTCCGCGAATATTTACGAAATACGGCCAATCGGGCACGGAGTTTTCGGACTGGATTCCGCAGACGGCCTCGTGTGCCGATGATATTTGTTTGGTGCGCTCGATGCACACGGACGCCTTTAATCATCACCCTGGGCAGTTACTGATGTTTTCGGGCTCCACGCAGATCGGGAGGCCCACGTTGGGCGCGTGGAGCGTTTACGGACTGGGGTCACAATCGAAAAATCTACCGG
>JAYVRS010000153.1:0-2441 GCA_043776185.1 Bryobacteraceae bacterium
ATTGGTCTTGAAAGATCACCAGGATCAGAAAATGATCGCCGCGCGGGAGAAACTCGATGCCGAGACCTTTGATCGCTGGGTGAAGTATTTGGCTAGTCCGAGTAAGGATCATCCCTATCTGAAAGAGTTTTCGACCGATAAGTTCGACGCCCCGGCTTTTCAGAATCGCGTGCTCGCGGTCTGGAAGGAACGTCAGGAAGTGGATGACGAAAACACTCTGCGGGTCGCCCTCAAGAAACGCAAGGGTCCGGCCGAAGATCCTACGGCGCTTAAAAGCGAGAGCTTCTATCTGTGGCGCGATCTGTTCTTCAGCGACTTCTACGGTAAAGAGTTCAAACAAGAAGACGACGGCCTGCTTTTCTACGGACCCAATCGTGGTTACTACGAATCGGACGGTACCGTTGAACGATTTTTCTCGGGCGAATATAAGGATCACTTAGTTCGCTTGCGGGCCGATCTGCAGGCGCTCGAAGCTAAGTTGCCCCCGCAGTATTCTTACCTGCACACCATTGAAGATGCTAAGAGCATGAAGCTCGAGCGCGTCCGCATTGGGGGCAGTGCTGCGAACTTAGGCGAGGAAGTGCCGCGCCGGTTCCTTACCGTGCTTTCGGACGGCAAGCCATTTACTCAAGGTGCGGGTCGTCTGGAGTTGGCGGAGGCGATTGCCAGCCCGGCGAATCCGCTCACTGCCCGCGTGGCAGTCAACCGCATTTGGCACAATCACTTTGGCGCGGGCATTGTGCGCACGCCATCGGATTTTGGGTTCATGGGCGATCGGCCGAGCCATCCCGAAGTGCTCGATTATTTGGCCGCGCGCTTCGTCGAAAGCGGTTGGAGCGCGAAAGCGATTCATCGGGAAATTATGCTTTCGGCGGCCTACCAACTTAGTTCCACCAAGGTAACCGCGAACCTCGATACTGACCCCGATAATCGTTTGTTGTGGCGCGCCAACGTGCGACGCCTCGATGCCGAGTCCTTACGCGATTCGCTGCTAGCCGTAACCGGCGAACTCGACTTAGCCGTGGGCGGTGTGCCGAGTAAGTTCAGCGATCCGGCTAACAAACGGCGCAGCGTTTACGGTTTTATCAGCCGGCGCAAGCTGGATGGGACGATGTCGCTATTCGATTTCCCCAATCCCAATATTACTAGCGACAAGCGCAGTGTCACCATCACGCCGCCACAGCAGTTATTCTTATTGAACGGTGACTTTGCCATGGACCGTGCGGCTAAGTTAGCTAAGACTCAGGACGTGAAACAGCTTTATCGCACCGTCTTCGGCCGCCTGCCGGGGGAGAGCGAGCTAAAGCTGGCCAATGAGTTTCTGGCTAAGGGCAACTGGGCGCAATACGCGCAAGCGCTGCTCAATGCCAACGAGTTCTTGCTGATTAACTAAGGAAATGCGATGAAGATGACACGGCGTGAAGCATTATCGACGGTCGGCGCGGGCTTCGGCATGCTGGGCGTCGCGCAAGCAGCCACGCAGCAGCCGCACTTCGCTCCCAAGGCGAAGCACGTGATCTACTTGTTTTTGAACGGCGGCCCGTCGCAGGTGGATACCTTCGACCCGAAACCGTTGCTGAGTAAGTACGACGGCAAGGCGATTCCCGACGAGTTTCTGAAGAGCGACAAGCGCCCCAAAGACATGCAGAATACGCGGCTGTTGGGGTCGCCTTGGCAATTCAAGAAATACGGTCAGAGTGGGCTCGAAGTAAGTGACTTATTCCCTAAATTAGGCGGCTGCATTGACGACATCTGCGTCATCCGCTCGATGCACACCGACCTACCCTCCCATCCGCAAGCCATTACCCAAATGAACTCGGGCCGATTGATCGCCGGTTTCCCTTCGATGGGTTCGTGGATCACTTACGGTCTCGGTACCGAGAATCAGAATTTGCCAGGCTTCATCGCCCTATGCGCCGGCACGCCCCACGTGGGCCCCGAACTTTGGAGCAACGGCTTTCTTCCGTCGGCTTACCAAGGCACTTACGTGCCGATGGACGAGAGCGATCCGGAGAAGATGATTCAGAATCTCACCAATCGTAAGATCGGCCGGCAGGATCAGCGGCGGCAATTGGATCTGGTGGCAGCGCTGAATAAGCTCGATATCGAAAAGCGCGGCGCGGATACGAATCTGGAAGGGCGCATAGCGGCCATGGAGACGGCTTTTAGCATGCAGGTGGAGGCTCTCGATGCCTTCGATGTGCGCAAAGAAACGCCGGCCGTCCGCGAGCGCTACGGCATTCCCGATCACGCGGCTGAGTCCACTTCGAAGCGGCGCTCCGCCACCCGCGACGGCGACTTCGCCCGCGGCTGCTTGGTCGCTCGCCGGTTAGTGGAGCGTGGCGTGCGCGTGGTGCAAGTCTACTTCGGCGAAGATATTCCTTGGGATAGCCACCACGACATCTTAGTCCACCGCGACCTGGCCCGCCAAGCCGACCAGC
>JAYVRS010000154.1:0-2439 GCA_043776185.1 Bryobacteraceae bacterium
CCTGAAGTTCTGTTTGACGCTGCCGGAACTGTTGGTGGCGATGAAGCCGCCGCAGGAGCCGACAATGCAGGTGCTCTCAAGGAACGCGCCCGTGTAGACACCAGAGAGGGTTGCGGTTCCGTTGCCGTTGTCTCGGAAGTTGAGGCCGTCGAGCGTGTAGCCGGTCGGATCGAGCGTGAGGCGGGGAGTGGGGTTCCCTACGGCCTGGACGGTGAAGCTGAAGGGTTTGCCGGCGACTCCACTGACGTCTGACGAAGAGATGATATTGAGGTCATTGCGGACGACCAGGGAGAAATTGGCAATTTCGACGCCAATGCCGTTTCCCACGGTAACTTGAATCGAAGACAACGAGGTTAGTGGTAAGAGCGCACCGTTGAAAGTAATGGGGAAGGAGTTGCCGTTGACGCAGCTACCAACCGCCGTGGGGGCGCTGAAATTAAGAGGGAGGCCAGTTACACAGATGCTAGCCGCGGGGCTGGCGTTGACGGTGATGATCTGCGTGGAGGGGACACCGCGGGAGAAAAAGAAATCCCGGCTGGGGTTGGTGATGACCGGGGGAAAGTAGGGAATTATAGAGACGGTTTGGTTGGTGTTATTCGGCGCCTTCATGGTGATCTTTTTGGAGACGTAGCTGAGGCATTTGGAGAGATCGAGGGCGGTGCTGACGCCGAGGACGGGGGACACGGGACAGATTTGGTCGACGCCCGTTATCGGATCTTGTTTGGTACTGAGGATGTTGTGGTCGGCCAGCGGGACGGCGGTCCATTTGGCGCCGGTGGCGTCCAGATAGCGGAAAGAGGCGGTTAAGCTGGTGGGGGTGACGCAGGTGGAGGGAGTGGCGGTGCTGGAGCAGGTGCCGACGAGCCAGTTGCCAGCGGTAGTAAGGGACCACTGGTTATCATCCCAATCGCGGAAAGTGAGCGTCGGAGTGGTGATGAAAGAAGTTAAGGAAGTACCGTTTTCGACGACGAAGTTGCGGTCACTGGTTTGATGCGAGGGCAGGAGGGCGGAGCTGGGATGATCAGGCATGGTGAAGCGGTACACGGTGTGCATCAGCTTTTGGGAACCGAAGTTATCGCTGTAGGTGGTGAGGTCAGGGAGGTTGGCGCGGGAAATGGCCAGATCGGCAGCGACTTGGTCGATTTCCCGTTGCTGTTCCTGGTCGTTGACGATGCCAAAGATGGCGGCGCCGATGGCGGCCATCGAGATGAAAACGATGAAAACGGCGCCGACCCCGGCGGCGAGTGAGGTCGCGGTGCCAGAGATCAAACTTACGGCGTTGCCGGACACGATGAAGCCGGCGGAATAACCGCTCGATGCGGCGGCGATGGATGCGGCCGCGGCCGTGGCTGAGGTGCCCGAGGCCACGGCCGCGACAGCGGCGGTGTAAGCGGCGAGAGCAGCAGAGAGCGCCGAGCCAAGCGCGGCAGCGGTAATGCCCGTCACTACTGCGCCAAAAGCCAACCCAATGCCCCACTGGGCCCCAAGGGAGATGGAGGTGTCTTTAAATATGGCGGCGTAGTCGGGAAAATCAACTGCTCCCCGCTGAAAAGAGTTCTTTAGACCATACGCTTTAAAGTAAGCCGCTTTGGGAGTGAAAGGACTAAAAATAGCCGATGTACCAATGGGATAGCAGAAGGGGACCGGATCCCAAGTGAATTCATAGACCTTGGCGATGTCAGCATCGGTGCGGAAGGCGCATGGATTTGTCTTGAAGGTGTTAAAGTGCTGCAAAGTCTTCTCGCCGAGAAGGATTTCGTTGGCCTGGACGTGTTCCTGCAGCCATCGGTAGAGACGGGCTTCGTAGGTGGAACGGGTGGCCGCCGGCGTCAGGATGATGTTCAGCAATTTGGAGTAGATAACGGCGCGGACGGCGGAGCGGAGGTCCTGACGGCCGAACTGGTAGACCTTGGGGCCTTCTGATAGCGGCAGGCCGTGCGTCAGGAGGTAGGCATCGACGGACTCTTTCTCCAGTTGGATCAATTCTGGAATGGTTCCATTGCCGCCCCTGATGTCGAAGATGCAATTGACGTTGCCACTCAGGGTTGTGTCGCAATAAGTCGTGGTTGGGGTTTGGGCCCGGGCTTGAGTGGGGTTCGGGGCATTGGCGGGCTGGAACCAAGCGGAGAACGGAGATAGGAGAATGGCCAACAGGACCGCGATGGGTTTATACACCAACAGTTGTCGCGTTTTGGCAAGGGAAAGCCACAGTGGGCGGAAGACGATTCGTTGCTGCTGGTTCATAGTTCCTCTGTCGATAATGGGAGAGGAGGGGCGAGAGTGTGCCAAACAAATTTTCGGGTGCTATGGTCGTGAACATGGAGATGTCAGAAGAGGAACACAGTCCCGGACTGGTTCGGCACCTAATGGAGGAGTACCGCGGCGGGGACCGGGAGGCGGTGAACCGCCTGGTGGAGCAGTTTTACCCCGAGTTGCGGC
>JAYVRS010000155.1:0-2437 GCA_043776185.1 Bryobacteraceae bacterium
CGCACCGGGAAGATCGTCGCCGAGCGCCTGCGCGCGCTGGGCTTCGACGAAGTGAAAACCGGCATCGCTCGCCATGGCGTGGTGGGTATTCTAAAGGGCAAACTGCCGGGGCCGGTGGTCGCCTGGCGCAGCGACATGGACGCGCTGCCCATCAACGAGACCATGAACATCGTCTACAAGAGCCAGAACCCCGGGGCCAAGCACGCTTGCGGCCACGACGGCCACATGGCGGTCGCCCTGGGCACGGCGGAGTTACTCAGCCAGATGCGGGACCAAATCCGCGGCACGATCAAGTTTCTTTTCCAGCCCGCCGAGGAAGGTCCGCCGGCGGGTGAAGAGGGCGGCGCACCGCTGATGGTGCGTGAAGGAGTGCTGGAGAATCCGAACGTGCAGGCCATCTTCGGCTTGCACATGTCGATGTCGGGGCCGGCGGGCACGGCGGGTTACACCAGCGGCGCTTCGCAGGCCTCCTCCGACACTTACGAGATCTTACTGAAGGGCAAGCGGAGCCACGGGGCGAATCCGCATGAAGGTATTGACGCGATCGCCATGGCGGCGCAGTGCTATCAGGGCTTGCAACTGATCAAGAGCCGGCGCATTGACGCCCAGCAGCCCATGGTACTCACGATCGGCAAGATTGTGGGTGGCGACCGTCACAATGTACTGGCGCAGGAGGTGCGCATGGAGGGCACGCTGCGAACCTTTAGCGAGAAGACCCGGGAGGAGGTGCGCACGATGATGAAACAGACCCTTTCGCATTGTTCGGCCATGCTGGGCGGCACTTACGAATTGACCTTTGTGGGGCCGGGCAATCCACCGGTGTATAACGAGCCTTCCTTGGTGGCCAAAACCGTGCCCTCACTAGAGCGCATCTTAGGGAAAAGCAAAGTAAGTGCGGGGCCTCCAGCCATGGTGTCAGAGGATTTCTCTTACTATCAGTTAAAAGTGCCGGGCTTCTTTTGGTGGCTGGGGATTGCCAATCCGGAACGCGGGATTACCGGCGGCTTACACACCGCCGATATGGATATGGATGAAGACGCGTTAGTGTTCGGAGTGAAGGCCGCCACCGGCTTGTTACTCGACTATCTGGACCAACAACGCTGACCAGCCTTCTATTTCAAAAAGCTGAGCCGGTCCGTATAAGTCGGCCAATCGTGGGACGCTTTCGAGGCGAAAGCCAGACAGGACAACGGCGCGGCGGGCGACGCGTTGTAAGTCAGCAGCGATCATGACGAGAACTTCGGCGTCGATATTGGCGGAAACTACATCGACACTCTTGGTGCGGACGGCGTTCGCGGAACCGACGAAGTAATCGCCGGCTAAGTGCTCGCTGGCCACGCCGATATCGGGGGCTTCGATGTCGCAGCCGATAGCGCGGGCGCCGAGTAACCGGGCCGCATGGCAAAGAATACCGGAGCCGCAGCCGACGTCGAGCACAGTGTCCCCTGCCCTGACCGCCGCTTCCAGGCCCATCATGGCGAGACGGGTGCCGGGATGCTCGCCGGTGCCGCAGGCCATGCCGGGTTGATAGTCGATGCGAATCCGGCCCGGTGGAGTGGGCTCCTGCATCCAGGGCGGAGTAAGATAGAAACGCTCGCCGACCAGCCGGGGTGTCCACACCTGCTGCCAGGCGGTGCTCCAATCCTGATCGGGCGCGACTTCCGCAGGGCCAAAGCGAGCGGCTACGGCTTCGGTGTCGAACCATGCGACTAAGTGTTGCTCTTCCTCCAGAATACCGAGCGTGCCGGCTTCGTGTAAGTGAGCGATAAGCGCGTCTCGCTCGTCGTGCGCACTAACCACCCGTACCGTGAACACTAACCCTGCACTCTTTTTTGCTTACCGGCCCAATATTTTTCCTTCAACAAGATCTTCTTGATCTTACCGGTGCCCGTCTTGACCAGCGGCTCGGTGGAGAACTCAACGATGCGTGGCATTTTGAACTTACCCAGGCGGGTGCCCAGATACTCGAGTAACTCGTCAGCCGTGAGGTTCATATCGGGCTTTAACACGACGATGGCGGCGGGCACTTCGCCCCAGCGTTCGTCAGGCGCGGCGACCACGGCGCATTCAAAGACGGCCGGGTGAGAAAAGATCGCCTTTTCCACCTCGATCGACGAAATGTTTTCGCCACCCGAGATGATGATCTCTTTTTTGCGATCGACGATGTGGATGCAGCGGTCCTCGTCCCAAATCGCCATGTCACCGGTATGCAGCCAACCGTTTTCCATCACCGCCTTGGTGGCTTCCGTTTCGCGGTAGTAACCTTCCATGATGTGATCGCCGCGGGCGATCACTTCGCCAATGGCCAGCATGTCTTGCGCGACGTCCTGCATCTCAGGATCCACCACGCGCACCTCCACGCCAGGTACCGCCCAGCCGGCCATCGCCTGCCGACGGACACGCTCCGCACGGTCACGATAGTCGACGCCATCTTTGT
>JAYVRS010000156.1:0-2436 GCA_043776185.1 Bryobacteraceae bacterium
TAGTTACTAGACTCGGGGATATCCTGTTCAATGACGAACAGGCCGCACCGGTCCAGCTTCCATTCGCCGATGGCCTGTCCATTTACTTTAAGGGCCACGCGGAAGAGCTGCTCCGGTCGTTCAGGAGCAAAACCGCGGATGCGCAAGCGTTGAGCGCCGCCGCGGACATTGCCTAACGAGGCCGTGGCGCGCGCGCCGATCCAGCGGTAGCGATTGCCATAGACGCCCTCCAGCGGATACCAACCTTCTCCGAGGCGAACGTCGTGGCCGGGCAGGCTAAAGTCGATGGCATCGGCGCGGCCGCCGGGATAGAGCTCTTTTTTGTCGGCGCTGTTGAGTAAGTTGTAGACCCCGCCTTCATTGGGTGCGGAGTAAGTGCAGCTTTGGCAGGCGAGCGTATCATCCGCGCGACGCTCGAAGCGGCCGCCACAATCGGGGCAGCGCAATAACATGTCAAAATACTCAGGATCGCGAATGATTTGCGGCGATTCGCCGGCTTTGCGGCAACTGGCGGCCAGCGTGCCGCCCAAGGCGCGGGCGGCGCGCCAATCGGAGCCATGCGGATCCAGCCAACGGGCCAACCGCTTCATCCAGCGTTCGCCCCAGCCGCGTTCCGGCACGCAGATCTCATACTCTTGGGCAACAAAGTGCTTCTGCACTAAGTCATGCCAATGGCGCAGATTCATGCGGTGATTCTGCCGGATACCGAAGCTCTCTTCCTGATGCGCGCCGATAACATCGCGCACCAGATAGCCGAGTAACCCCCACTCGTGTAACTTACGCTCCCACGGCTTCATCGTTTCCACATAAGGGCAGCGATAGAGTCGCAAGCTAAGCGCGCGGCGCATTGGCTCTTCGCCGAAGATGAAGACGCCGCCGGGCTCCAGCACGCGCTTTACTTCGAGAAATACGGCTTCAATGTCTTGAAACTGGCTGAGCATTTGGAAGGCGAGCACGGTGCGTAAAGAGCCATCCTGAAAGGGCAGCCGCAAGGCATCGCCGGCCATGCGCATCGGCGCGAGCGGCATGCCCCATTGCTCCTGCAGCGCGATGCCGTGGCGCAGCGAATCGGCGGAGATATCGAGCGCAAAGCCAGTGGCCCCCATTTCATTGGTCAGCATATAACTGGTATGGCCGGCGTTGGCGCCGATTTCGAGAAACGGCGTATAGTTGCCAATGAAGGCGGCTTGCTTCTTTAGGATGGCACCGCGCCGCTCGTTCTCTTCGGCGTAGACGCGGCTGGCGCGTTCGGGCTCGCCGAGCGAGGCGAAGTTATGGAACTCCACCTCGGCTCGCTTCACGGACATACTTTGCGCCGACGGCGCGGGCATAGACTGCGCCGATGGCAGGGGCTGCGCGCGCTGGCTCATAATTGCTCCATGCGCAGCTGCCGCAGATCTTCCAGCAGGATGTCGGGCTGGTAAAGGGCTAGTTCCTCCGGGCCATAATGGCCGGTGGCGACGGCGATGGAGACCATGCCGTTTTCCTTGGCGGCGATGATGTCGTTGGCAGTGTCGCCGACAAGGTAAGTGGGCGTTTGCCGCGTGGCCCATCCGGCGCGACGGGCTTCGCGGGCCGCTAAGCCAGCCAGGATGCCGCGCGTGGAGCCCATGTCGGCGAAGGCGCCCAAATGAAAGTGATGGTCGAGCCCGGCTTGCCGCATCTTGCGCCAGCCAATGGCACTGAGGTTCCCGGTTACCAAGCCGAGGGTGGCTTGCCGGCGTCCCAACTTGGCCAGCAGGGGCCGGACGCCCGGGCAGACGCGCTGGCGGAGGTCGGGGCAGCGGCGATGATAAAGCCGCTGAGCGCGGGCGACAATGGCGGGCATCGCCGTACGAATCGCCCGCGGACCCAGCCCGGCTTGGCGCATCATCATCGTGATGATGTCGCGGTCGAGCATGCCGAAGACCGGAATGTCGGCAATACTGACGCGGACGCCGGTTTCGAGGCGAACGGCGTCTTCGAGCGCTTGCCCATGGGCGGGCCCCGCACGGCGCAACAGAGTGCCGTCGATGTCGAAGAGAACGAGAATACTGGCGGTCAAGCTCTTATTATGGCAAGGCGGACGCGGGTCGGGCGAATTCTGGGTATTTTCTAGCACCCATTGCTGCCGCCCAGCACAAGAGAACCGTTTCACACGGTCAGAATATTAGTTCGCCGCGCCGCGGCGGGATTGGCCCACATCGAGCACTTCGCGAACCTTGCCCAACAGCGAGCCCAGCGTAAAGGGCTTCTGCAGGAAGGCCGTGCCGGTGGGGAACGAGCCTGAACTCAGCATCGCGTCGTCGGTGTAGCCGGAGACGTAGAGCACCCGCAGTTCGGGGCGCAGAGCCGTCAAACGGTCAGCCAGTTCGCGGCCGGACATGCGCGGCATCATCACATCGGTCACCAGCAAGTCGATCTTGCCCTTGTGGCCGGCGCAGATTTTGAGCGCGT
>JAYVRS010000157.1:0-2435 GCA_043776185.1 Bryobacteraceae bacterium
GCCTCTTTCAAATACTCAGGGAAAAATGTGGTCCCGGCCGGTATCGGCGTATTGTTATCCACCACCTTGTGTCGATGCGCATACTTGCCGGTCAGAATCGAGGCCCGGCTGGGTGAACAAAGGGCTGTGGTGACAAAGGCATTCTTGACGTGGACGCCCTCGCGCGCTAAGGAGTCCATGACGGGTGTCTGCACAAATTGCTGACCCTTCATGAACCCCATCGCGTCAAAACGATGATCGTCGGTCAGTATGAAAATGATATTCCGCGGCCGCGCGCCGGGCACCCGCCGCAGCCGCGGTCGTGGTGCGCCTACCTGGGCCGCAGCCAACCCTCCACCCACTGATCCAAATAGTACGGTCCGGCGATTCATCATGGCTCCACATAGTATACTTACCCGAGCAGCGCGACTCTTATGCTGAATTTAGAAAAATCGTGGGCGACTAGCCTCTCCCGTCGCCAAGCCGCCCAAGCTTTCGCTGCGCTCGTCGCCTCATCCCCTTTGCTGCGCGGCCAACAGGACCCCTTCCGTGACCACTCGCGCGTCCCTAAGCTGGACGAACTCCTTACCTCGCTCGATTTCGAGGCCGTCGCCTTCGCCAAGCTTCCGCGCGCCGCCTACGACTACACCGCCTATGGCAGCGACAGCGAATTCACGGTACGCCGCAATCGCGAAGCCTTCGATTGGGTGAGTCTCATTCCGAAAACGGCCTTCGCTCCGAAGCCCCAAACCGCGCTCGAGCTCTTTAAAACCAAGCTCGATTACCCCATCCTGATCTCGCCCACGGCCGGCCACCTGCAGCTCCATCCCGGCGGCGAAGGCGCCACGCATCAAGGTGCCACGGCGGCTAACACGACGATGATTGTGAGCAACAATGCCAGTCAACCCATCGACCAAATCGCCGCCGCCGCCAAAGGTCCGCTCTGGTTCCAGTTCTATCCCCGCGAGGATCTGGCCGCTGCTCGCGATACGCTCGAACGCGCCCAAGCCGCCGGTTGCCTGGCCATCGTGGTCACCATCGATCAACAAGCCCCCGTCTATGAACGCGACCTGCATGGCCGTCATCTGGGGCCCATCGCGCGCCGGGTGCCCACCCGCCAAGGGGCACCCCTGACGCCTTACCGCATCCCTGAGCGCCGCCTTTGGTACCACTGGAAATACTTCGAACAGATTCGCGAAATGATCAAGGTGCCGATGATTGCCAAGGGCATCCTGACGGCCGAAGATGCGCGCGTGTGCCTCGAGCATGGGCTCGACGGCATCTATGTCTCCAACCACGGCGGCCGGGGACTCGACTATTCGCCGTCTACGCTGGAGGTGCTGCCTGAAGTGGTCGATGCCGTGGCCGGCCGCGTCCCCGTCATCTTCGATAGCGGCGTTCGCCGCGGTGCCGACGTCCTCAAAGCCCTCGCCTTGGGGGCTACTGCCGCCTGTCTCGGCCGCGTCCCTCGCTGGGGACTCGGCGCTTACGGGGCCATCGGCGTGCAGCGCATTGTCGAAATCATGCAAGCCGAATTCGTCCAAGCCATGGTCGCCACCGGCCAATCCTCGCTGGCCTCCATCAACCGCTCCATCGTGCGCACGGACTTTCCATGAGCCAGCAACTGATCGGCGAGCCCTCCGGCCGCATCACCCCGCTCGACGAGTTCGCCAACACGCTCGAAGTGGAACTCATGGCGCAGCGCAAACTTACTCCTGCGCTCTTCAAAGAGATCGCCGGCAGCGACCGGCGAGATCTCGACCGTATCACCTTTCGCCCCCGCCTGATGGTTCCCACCACCATGCTCGACTTATCGCTCAATTTATTCGGGCAAAGTCATTTCGCACCGATCTTGATCGGCCCCGCTTCTTTACAGCAGCGCTTCCATCCGGATGGCGAACTCGCCACCGCGCGGGGGGCGGCGGCGGCCAAAGCCGGTCTGGTGGTTGCCCAGCAATCCAGTTACTCGCTAGATAAAATAGCCCCGCTAACCAACACGCCCTTATGGGCTCAACTGGACCCCGCCGCGCCCGCCGTGTTACTCGCTAATGCCAAGAGGGCGATCGACTTGGGCGCCAAAGTCATCTGCCTTACGCAGCCCGCGAAACTTACCGTTCCTTGGCTGCTGAAGGGCGTCATGACTCCGAAGGAGGCCCATAGCGCTATCCAGCAGGGCGCCGCCGGCATCATTGTCTCCAATTACCGCCGCCCCGGCGTGCCCAGCCCCATCGCCGCGCTCCCCGCCATCGCCGCCGAGGTCGCCGGGAAAATTCCGATCCTGATCGACGGCAGCTTCCGCCGCGGTGCCGACGTCCTGAAGGCATTGGCCCTCGGAGCCAAAGCCGTCTTAGTTACGCGCCCTCCTTTATGGGGCTTAGCCACTTACGGCGATCGCGGCGTTCAACAAGTGATGGAGATGTTACAAAGTGAGTTAGCCAGAGACATGGCTATGTGCG
>JAYVRS010000158.1:0-7987 GCA_043776185.1 Bryobacteraceae bacterium
GAGGTCGATGATGCGGATCTCCGGCCGGGCTAGCCGGCGCTCCAACATCCGCGAGAAAAGGACTGGGTGCATCTCCGCCATGTTATTGCCCCACAGGACAAAGACGTCCGCATGGTCAATATCTTCGTAGCAACCCATGGGTTCATCCAGGCCGAAGGCCGTCAAGGCACCGGTGACGGCGCTGGCCATGCAAAGCCGGGCGTTGCCTTCCACGTTGTTCGTGCCGATGCAACCTTTGAAGAACTTGGAAGCCACATAACCATCGGGGATGGTCCACTGTCCGGAGCCGTAGATGGCGACGGAGTCTTTACCGGTCTTGGCGATGGTGGACTTGAGATTGGCGGCAACTAAGTCGAGCGCCTCCTGCATGGGCACGGGCTGAAGTTTGCCTTCTTTGCGCACGTAAGCGGTCTTCAAACGGTCAGACCCATAGAGGGCCATGATCGAGTGATATCCCTTCACGCAACACAAGCCTTTATTCACCGGAGAGCTCGGGTCGCCTTTCACGGCGACCGCCCGGCCGTCCTGAACACCGATCAGCAGGCCGCAGCCGGTTCCGCAAAAACGGCAGGGCGCTTTCTTCCAGTCGAGTGATTCCGGGGTCTTGCCCGGGGGCGGAGCTGCAAAGATCACGCCGGGCATCAAAGCCTCGGCGGCGGCAAAGGCCGAAGCCGCCGCCAGCGACTTAAGCAATTCACGCCGGTCCATAATTCACACACTTTCCGATGGCCACTAGATCGTCGGGAACCGCGAACGCCGCCACCAGCGTTAGCGAGGCCAGAGAATCCAGCCCCTCGAGAGAACGGCGAAGCTGGTCATCGGCGTCCTCGGAGGTTGTATCGGTGACGACTACCAGAGCCTCGCGATTTTCGGCGGGCCATACGGTGCAGCCACGCCATCCGCTCAGTTGCGCCGCCAGATGCTGCCCACGGCCGGGCTTCGTGCAAACCAGATAACTCTTAACCGGCATCGATCCTCGCTCTTCCTCCATGGGCTCCCCATCGAACAAGGGGCCTTGCGTCGCCACAATCTTATACTGTTGGCGCGACAAGTGGGCGTGACTAAAGTCACTTTCTCTCGGCGCGGGATTGACTAAGTTAAAAGCAGGCTAGGGCGGTAAGGTGATTCGGTGCGCCTTCGAGGGGAATGCCATCCGGTGGCGGGTACCGCTTAGCCAGGGCTTGGCTTGGTGCGCTCGCCGTGACCATCGGCGGGCGGTCGAAAACACCTGCCCCACGGTGCTCGTCGACCAGGGCTTTGTCCGGTCGAACCCGACGACTTCGCCCGTCATCAGAACGCGCCCACTGGTCGGAAGCCACCGCCACGGCCCCCAACACCGCCCACCGGCCTACCTTCGCTGGCTTGACGGTAAGGACCGTTTGCCGCTGGTTTTCCCCGCCACGTAATCCGCAATCGCGGTGCGGCTAGGCACCACCACCCGGTTGCCATTCACTGCGATCAAGCCGCTCTTCTGTAGCCGGCCCATTGCGCGGGAGATCACTTCGCGAACCGAGCCGATCCGGGCCGCTATTTGTTGATGGGTGAAGCGCAATTCAAAGCCGGCCGTACTCCCCGGCTGCTTTCCCGCATCGTCCGCCAGCGACTGAAGGAACATGGCCAGGCGGCAATCCACATTCCGCAGACTCAGACTTTCCACCAGAACCGCGCATCGCCTCAGGCGGCCTGCCAGAATCTTCAACGCGGCCATCGCAATCTCCGGATGCTCCAGGCAACTGGCGCGCACATCGGAACGCCTCAGCGAAATAACCACCGAGTCTTCGTCGGCCGTCACGGTGGAGGGGTAGGCCTCTTCATCGAACATCGGAACTTCCGCCATGGTCGCCCCGGCTCTTTCGACGTGGATCACCTGCTCCCGGCCTTCCGCCGATACCCGCGTCGCATGCAAGCATCCGCTGACGATGACAAACATGGCCACCGCCGGTTCGCCTGCCACAAAGAGGACCTGTCCCCGCAACAGATTCAGCAAGCGGCCGCGTCTACCCAGTTCCATGGCCTGCCCCAACGTAAGCGATCGAAATAGCGTAGTGTCTCGCAACGCGCCGGCAATGGCTTCTGGGGCTTCAGGACTCACCTCCCCAGTGTAGTTACTTCTTCAATCGCAATCGCCCGAAGGCGGCCGGCGTGTGGAAGGACGGTGATTGAACGGCTTGCCAGGCGATGTATTTACGGGGATCCGGCCCGCCCTCAATGCGATAAAGATTGAGGCGAAATTCTTGGCCACCTGCGGGCGCGGCCGGTGCAATCGAGATCCACGGGATCTTCATCAGGCAATGCCACGTCTTACTGGCTTCGTCGACTTTGGTCTTGAACTCGAAACCTGAGTTCCACTTCCAATCAGCGATCTCCTTTTTCGACTTATCGACGTCGAGATCCACCCACTCGCCCCGTGGCGAGACTTCGAATTCCTTATAGAGGTGCGGCCGTTCCAGGTCATGGCCGATAAAGACTTCCGCCACGTCAAAGTCCCACAGGCCGTGGGTCTCTTCGCCGAGTTGGGGCACCGGGCGCAGATACATCGATTCGTACTTCGAAGTGAACAGGAAGTAGAGATCCGTGGCGGTCCAAAGGCTGCGGATTTCGGTACGCGCTTCGGGCAAGGGTTTGCCGAAGCGATCCTGCGCGGCGACCACCATCGGTGCCTTCCGCCACAGGGGGCTCCTGACGTCGGCCTCTAGCTTGGGCGTGGTTTTGGTGAACTGGCTTAAGAAGACCGCATCCGGGCTGGCGGCCATCAGGCACAAGGTAGTGCAGAACGCAAAGAGTATTCGCATGCTCCGTCACTATAACCCGGTGAGGAACCCGGTGAAGGGCCGCTCTGTAAAGCTTCGTTAAACCGCGTACCCAAAACGTAACTTTTGTGAGGGTTTGGTGATCTACTAAAGGGTGCGAATTCAATTGCTCACTCTGACTTTGGCTGCTGGTTGGCTGGCCTGGGCCCAGCCCGGCGGTGGACGCGGACCCATGCGGCCCAGTCCGCTGGTTGCGGCTCTCGATACTGACCACGATGGTTCCATTTCGGCGGCGGAGATCGCCGCCGGTCCCCAGGCGCTCGCCGCGCTTGACAAGAACGGCGATGGGCGGATTGCCCTCGAAGAGGTGATGGTTCGGCGGCCGCAAGGCGGAGAACGCGGTGAAGGCCAGGGTGAAGGACAGGGCGGGGCGGTCTCGCCAGACCTGGTGAACTCGCTGTTTTCCTTCGACGAAAATAAAGACGGCCAGCTTTCGAAGGCGGAAGTTCCGGAGCGCATGCAGGGCATCTTCCTTCGCGCCGATACGAACCACGATGGGCTTCTGACCCGAGACGAGTTGACCAAGGCGACCGGGGCGCAGGATCGTCGCGCGCCCGGAGGACCGCCGCCGGATTTAGTGTTTCGGGCGCTCGACAAAGATGATGATGGGATACTTTCCGCGTCGGAACTGGCCGGTGCCGCCGCCGCTCTGAAGACTCTCGACAAGAACGGCGACGGAGTGTTGAATGAGCAGGAACTGCGGCCCATGCGCGGTCCAGGTGGCCCGGGAGGGCAGGGCGGTCGTGGTGGTCCTGGCGAGATGATCAACCATTTGTTTGAGGAGAATGATACCAACCACGATGGCAAACTCGCGAAGGCGGAGATGCCGGAGCGAATGCGCGAGATGTTTGAACGCGCCGACCTCAACCAGGATGGCTTCGTTACGCGGGACGAGTTGACCAAAGCATTTGAAAGCATGAGGCCCCGACCCTAGTGATCAGCCGCCGAGACCTTTTCCTTTCCGCCGCGGCTTTGAGCCTTCCCGCGTCGGTACGCAACAGCCCGCTCCATCAGCACGAGAACGTGCTGGGAACTTCGCTGGAAATGCGTTTTGATTCGCCGACTCCCGCGCGGGCCGAGGCTGCCGCGTTGGCCGAGATCGATCGGCTGGCCAACATTCTTAGCTCCTACGATGCCTCCAGCGAATTCAGTCGTTGGGCCCGCACCAATCAAAAGCCGGTGCACGTCTCGCCCGAACTGATGGAGGTCTTAAGCCTCTACGACGAGTGGCGCGAGCGCTCCGGCGGGGCCTTGAGTGCGGCCTTCAGTACTCAGCAAGGTGCCCAGGACATGCACTGGCGGCTGGATCGGTCGAACGGCACCGCCACCCACCTCACCGACGCGCCGCTGGTGCTCAATAGTTTCACGAAGAGCTACATCATCAACCGCGCCGCCGACGCCGCCATGCGGCACGCCAATGGCGCGATGGTGAACATCGGTGGCGATCTGGTGGTGAAAGGCCGCGCCTCGGAATTGGTTCACATCGCCAATCCGTTGAACGACACCGAGAACTCCGCGCCGCTTGCCACCATTCGCGCAGCGAACCTGGCCGTGGCCACTTCGGGCAACTCGCGTCGCGGAGCCCACATTGTGGATCCCCGCACCGGCGCGCGTCCTTCCCACATCTTAAGTGCCACCGTTGCGGGGCCAAACGCCACCGATGCCGGCGCGCTGGCTACCGCCTTCACCGTGCTCTCCGTGGCCGAATCGCGAGCCCTGGCGGCCAAGACGCCCGGTATCGAGTTTATGCTGGTGCGCAACGGCGGCGACGTAGTGAGAAGCGCGGGCTGGCGCTCGTTGCTGCTGGCCGCCCAATCGCCCGTGCGTTCCGACACGCCCCACGAGGTGATCGTCAATCTCGAATTGGCGCGCATTGAAGGCCAGCGCTACCGCCGTCCCTATGTCGCTATTTGGGTGGAAGACAAAGACAAATTTCCCGTGCGCACCGTCGCGTTGTGGCTCGAGAAAGACCGCTGGCTGCCCGAGCTAAAAGGCTGGTACCGCGACGACCGGCTCCGGCTGTTGGCCGAAGGCAATGAGATCGTCACCACCGTCTCCAGCGCTACGCGGCCACCCGGCAAATACACCATGAAGTGGGACGGCAAAGATGCCAAGGGCGTGCCGGTGAAGCCCGCTAAGTACACCATGTGCATCGAGGTTGCCCGCGAGCATGGTAGTTACCAACTCCTGCGTCAGGAAATTGACCTGACCGCCGGAGCCAAACAGTTTCCTTTGACAGGCGGAACCGAGATTGCTGCGGCAAGCATCGACTACCGAAAAACCAGCAGTCGCTGAAGCGCCTCGCCGCGTCCCTAAGTGGAAGCGGCAGTTGGCCTCACTCTCCCGTTGGCTGCACATCTACCTTTCGATGCTCAGCTTCGGCGTGCTGTTTTTCTTTGCCGTCACGGGGCTCACGCTAAACCACACTGACTGGTTCAGCGGTGCCCAGCGTACCGTGCAGATAAAGGGGCAGCTGAATATCGCGTGGCTAAAGGGAAATGTCGCTAAGCTTGAAATCGTTGAGTATTTGCGTAAAACCCACCACGTGTCAGGCGCGCTCAGCGACTTCCGTATCGACGACGCACAGTGCTCGATTTCCTTTAAAGGCCCGGCCTATACCGCCGACACTTTTGTTGACCGCTCCACCGGCACCTACGATCTGACCGAGACTCGCATGGGATTCGTGGCCTTGATAAACGACTTACACAAGGGCCGCGATTCCGGCCGGGCCTGGGCTTGGGTAATCGATCTGTCGGCCGTGCTGATGATTCTCGTTTCGCTCTCCGGATTGGTCCTGATCTTCTATTTACAAAAGCGGCTTTTCTCCGGGCTATTGACCCTCGGCGGCGGCGCGCTCGTCTGCTATCTCGCTTACCTCATCTGGGTGCCTTAGCTTTACGCCAACACTTCGCGAATCACTTCGCCTGATACGTCGGTGAGGCGCATGTTGCGGCCATTGTAAGGGTAAGTGAGCTTGGTGTGGTCGAGTCCGAACAGGTGCAGAATGGTGGCGTGTAAGTCGTTGATGGACTTTTTGCTCTCGGTGGCGCGCAAGCCGAACTCGTCGGTGGCTCCTACCACCGTGCCGCCCTTGATGCCGCCGCCGCCCAGCCAGATCGTAAATCCATAAGGGTTATGGTCTCTCCCATCCAGGCGTTGCGAAATCGGCAAGCGGCCGAATTCCCCGTGCCAAATCAAGAGCGTCGAATCCCAAAGTCCGCGTGATTTCAGGTCGGTGATCAGTGCGGCAATGGGTTGGTCGGTTTCGCCGCAATGCATGGTGTGGTTGGCTCTGATGTCCCAGTGCGCGTCCCAGCTCTCCTGGAAGTTGCCGCCGCCGGAATACAGCTGGACGAAGCGGACGCCACGCTCTACCAATCGCCGGGCCATTAGGCATTGGCGGCCAAAATATTGCGTGGGATCCTCATCGACGCCGTATAACTTGCGAGTGGCCGCTGACTCTAGCCCCAAGTCAACCGCTTCCGGCGCACTTACTTGCATGCGGTAAGCCAATTCGTAAGTGTTAATCCGCGCCGAGAGTTCACTCTCCTCGGGATAGTGCGCCAGGTGCTCCTGATTCAGTTTGCCGAGTAAGTCGAGCCAACGCCGCTGGCGCTCACGGCTGGTATCGCCGCGTGGCTTCAGGTCGACAATGGGGTCGCCCGTGGAGCGGAATTGGGTGCCTTGAAAAGCAGCCGGCATGTAGCCGTTATTCCAGTTGGGCGCGCCACCAATCGGCCCACCGCGATGGTCCGTAAAGACAATAAAGGCCGGGAGGTTCTGATTCTCCGTCCCTAAACCGTAAGTGAGCCAGGAGCCCATCGATGGATGGCCCAACAGGATAGAGCCGGTATTCATCTGGAATAACGCGGGAGCGTGGTCGTTCGATAAAGTGTGCATCGAGCGAATGAAGGCCAAGCTGTCGACGTGTTGGGCGACGTGGGGGAATAACGTCGAGACATCCATGCCCGATTGCCCGTATCTCTTAAACTCCCACGGTGAAGCCATCAGGGCTCCGGGCGTACCCTGGGATGGTTTGATGTCTTTGGCCGGAAGGGCCTCACCTTGCCGCTTGAGCAACATCGGTTTCGGGTCGAAGGTATCCACGTGGCTAACGCCGCCATAACAAAATATGGAGATTACGCTTTTGATCTTGGCCGGGAAATGGGAGGCCTTTGGAGCCAATGGGTTATCCTGGCCGTTGAGTAAGTTAGCCAAGGCGAGCGAGCCGATGCCGCCGCCGCAGCGATTGAATAAGTCCCGGCGTGACCAGTAGCGTGACATAGTTTATGGGATGTAAGCGAATTCGTTCAGGTTGAAAAGAGTCTGGCAGAAATCCACCAGACCAGTGGGGTTACTGCGCATGAAGCTAAGCGCGGCGTCGGTTTCGGTAGGTGAAGGCGACCGGCCCAGCGCCAATTGGAATGCTTGCTTCACCTGGGCCTCCGGTGCCGAGCCGACGTCCCGCATCAAGCGGTCGGCAAACTTACGCGACTGCACATCGACAAAAGAGCCATTCATCATGATCAAGGCCTGAATCGACGTGGTGGAGCGATTGCGTCGAGAACAGGAGGCTACGGTGTCGGGCTTGTCGTAGACGTCCAGCATCGGCACCGGAATGGTTCGTTTGGTGAAGACATAAATGCCACGCCTCCACGTCGCCGGATCGTCATCGGATTTACCGGGCCATTTGCGGCCCGAACTGCCTTGCCAAAGCGTCGGATCGATGAACGGGTGGATGCCGGGGCCGCCAAAGGTACGATCAAGTGTTCCCGCGCTGGCCAGCATCGTGTCGCGCACGATCTCGGCCTCCATGCGGCGGGGGCGGAGTTGGCTTTGGTAATATCGCGAGGTCATGATCTGGCGGTGCAGATTCTTTAGGCTCCAACCGTTTTGCACAAACTCAGTGGCCAACCAATCGAGTAACTCCTGTTTCTTTACCCCGCTGCCACTTTTGCCGAAGTTACTCGGTGTATCCACAAAGGCCTCCCCAAAATGCTGGAGGAAAATCCGATTGACGAAGACGCGGGCCGTGAGCGGATTCTCTGGCGAAGCAATCCACTCGGCCAAGGTGGTGCGAAATTTTTCCTCCCCGAAGGCCACCGGCCGCAGTGCCGCCGCGCCCACCACCCCGGGTTGATGGTCAGGTGAATACTTCTTGCCGTTTTTGATCCCCA
>JAYVRS010000159.1:0-2433 GCA_043776185.1 Bryobacteraceae bacterium
CATCTCCAATTTTCTGTCTTCGAATGCCAACTCAACTCCGGCGAACTGGCGCGGCTTCGCGCCGAACTTGCCGGAATCATCCACCACACGGAGGACCAGGTGTTATTCGTAAACCTGGGTCCGGCCGAAGGGCGCGGCGAACGCGTCATTTCCGCGTTGGGTAAGCCTTACACCAAGGTCGATGCACCTTGCATTATCGTCTGAAGCCCCAGCGGCGCGCTCGGTCCCCGAAGGAGCCTTGCCATGGCAGCCTCGCCATTTTTCATCCACCCCGAGCCCCCGCGCGTCCCCGAACGTGCCAGATCCAGCCGCGAGCCGCTGCCGGACTATCTCCCAGCCCGCATGCTGAACGAGTTCGTCTACTGCCCCCGCCTATTCTTTTACGAATGGGTGGAAGGACTATTCCGCGAGAGCGCGGACACCGTGGAAGGCAGCGTCCAGCATAAGCGCGTCGACACGCCCGGCAAAGCCTTGCCCGACGCCGACGCCCTGGCCGAAGCGCCCGACTTCAAGACGCGCGCCATCACGCTCTCCAGCGACCGCTACAAGCTGATCGCAAAAATCGACCTCCTCGAAGTTCGCGAAGGCCCCTCCGGCCAGAAGACCGTCACGCCGGTGGACTATAAACACGGCCAACCCAAAGAGAACGCGGCCGGGGCGCTCGAACTCTGGCCGGCGGACCGGGCGCAACTCGCCGCGCAGGCGCTCGTGCTGCGCGATAACGGCTATCAATGCGACGAGGCGCTGGTGTTCTATTCCAAAACCCGCCAACGGGTGCGCTTACCGATTACCGATGAATTGGTCACCGAGACGCTCGCCCTTTTGGAAAAGGCCTGGCAAACGGCCCGCATCGGGGCCATCCCGCCACCGCTGGAGGATTCGCCCAAATGCCCAGGCTGCTCCCTGGTACCGATCTGCCTGCCGGACGAGGTAAACAGCTTGCTGGCGGCGATGCCCGCCGAGCCCGAATTGCAACTCAGCCTGTTTGGTGAACTGGTGCCCAAGCGCCCCGGTGCCGAGGGGTTAGGTCGCGTCCGGCCGCTGATGAGTGCTCGTGACGATGCCCGGCCCGTGTATCTCAACACGCAAGGCTTCCGCGTCGGTAAGGCCGGCGAGATGCTGCAAGTGAAAGAGAAAGACGCCGTACGCCAGCAGTTGCGTCTCCACGAAATCAACCAGATTAACCTCTTTGGCAATATCCAAATCTCGACCCAAGCCTTGCAGACCTTATGCGAAGCCGGCATTCCGGTCACTTACTTTTCGCAGGGCGGCTGGTTCTACGGCATCACGCAAGGGCTGCAAACCAAAAACGTTTTCCTGCGCGTGACGCAGTTCCGCTTGCGCGAGGAGACCTGGTTCCGGTTGCGACTGGCGCGCGCCTTGGTGGCCGCCAAAATCCGCAATCAGCGCACCTTGCTGATGCGCAATCATCTGGAGCCGCCGCCGCTGGTGCTCAGCCAGATGAAGCAACTCGCCGAACGCGCCGAGAGCGAACCGGCGCTGGATAGCTTGCTTGGCGTGGAGGGCTTAGCGGCCCGGCTCTACTTTCAAAGTTTTTCCGGGATGCTCAAAACGGAAGAGGGCGAGTCGCCCGAGGGCTTCACTTTCGATTTCTCCTCGCGCAACCGGCGTCCGCCGCGCGATCCAGTGAACGCGCTGCTCTCGTTGGGCTATTCGGTGCTGGCCAAGGACTTCACCCTGGCCTGCTACCTCGTCGGCTTCGATCCTCTGGTGGGCTACTATCACGAACTCCGCTTTGGCCGCCCGGCACTCGCGCTCGATCTCATGGAGCCCTTCCGCGCCCTCATCGTCGATTCCGCCGTCCTGACGGCCTTGAATACCGGCATGATTCAACTCTCTGACTTCGTCCGTTCCGCCAACGCCGTCGGACTCACCGCCAGCGGCCGCCGCGCCTTTTTTCAAGCTTACGAGCAACGGATGGACACCCTGGTGACGCACCCGCTGTTCGACTACCGGGTCTCTTATCGCCGTTTGCTCGAGATCCAGGCCCGGCTGCTGGCCAAGTATATGGAAGGGGAAATTCCCCAATACCCGGTCTTCGTGACGCGGTAAGCGGAACGCGAGCGCCGGGACGGTGCACAAACCCCGGCACTCGCTCGCAAGGTGTATACTGTTGAAAAGATGATGCACCTTGGCGAGCCGGGACCTCTTTCCGCGTTTTGCTGGGGCTCGTTTTGGAGGCTCTCGCAAACGGTCTGCTAAGCGCTTGATAACAGAATAGTTGGCACGTCCGCCTTTTCCCCGACTAACTGGTCGGGGCCTCATTGAAGCGATAGGGCAGCTCCACCACTGCCTGGTCTATCTCCAATTTTCCCCGACTAACTGGTCGGGGCCTCATTGAAGCTGCACCGCCAGCCGAATGGCTTCTCCGGCCGGCATTTTTCCCCGACTAACTGGTCGGGGCCTCATTGA
>JAYVRS010000160.1:0-2432 GCA_043776185.1 Bryobacteraceae bacterium
CCGATCTGGTCGCGGACCACTCGCTGCAAATCGCGGCCGTCAGCCTCTTCGGCGCCCTGCGGAACGTGCCATTCCGGGGCGAACCCTTTGGGGGCGTAGGTGCCGGTGGCGACGATGGCCTTCGCCGAAGCCAGCAGTCGCGGGCCCTGGATGATGCCTTCGCGGAGGGCTTGCTTGAGGTCGACATCGGCGAAGCCGGCGCCCTCGGTGCCCAGGTCGCGCACGGTGGTGAAGCCGGCGCGCAGCGTGGCACGCAAATGGTTGGCGGCGCGCGCCGTACGCAAGGCGATGCCTTGCCGGGCCACCTGATCGCTCCACGGGACTTCATTGTAGGGATGCAGCAGGACGTGCGAATGGCCCTCTACTAGGCCTGGCATCAGGGTTACGTCGCCTAAGTCGATGAGCTTGGCACCGGCGGGGTTAACCGAAGGTCCGGCGGCTTCGATGCGATTGCCGCGAACGCGGACGCTCCAGTTCTGGTGCATCGTTTCGCCATCGAAGACGCGGGCGGCTTTGAGCACCAGCAAGGGTTGAGCGGCGAGCGGAAGCAGGAAGAAGAGAAACGCCAGCAAGCGGAGGAGCATGAGCAATTGTAACGGCCTTTAGCGCTGTACAAGCTGACTAGCCGCCCGAGTGCCGATTGTTGACGCACTGGACCCCTAAAAAGCGTTAACTGCCTCTAATGGGGTAGCCCCGTTGCTCCGATAGGACTACATCAAGCAGTTAAGGCGGAGGATGCAGGGTTGGTTATCGTACCAAAGAGGTTTGTGAAGTGCCGGCGATGCCAATCAGACCGTGTTCGCGTATCGGGCTACCAATCAGCGGGTGACTGGTTGCGAGGATTTATTGGATTCCGCGCGCTACGATGCGAACGGTGCTTGAATCGATTTACCGCTTTTGCGCCGGGTGTAGAAGTGATGAAGGTTGCTTCCCATGCTCCGCCGGTTGATGCTTTGGCCCTGCGACCGCGGCAGCAGACTACGCTTCGTCTGACGCCGCTGGACGAGATTCAGGCGATTGAGGATGAGTGGCGTCAACAGATTCAACCATCCGGAGTGGTGGAGGAAACGCTTTGCGCCCAACTGACGCATGCCACCTGGCACCTGCGCTGCCTGCAGCAGGCTGAGCGCGAGGCGATTGCAGTGGCGGCCAGGGACCGCTGTTTCAATGGCGACACGGCGGTAAGCCTGATGACCTGGCGGCGATCCGCCGAGGCCGCCATTCAAACGGCCTTGGAGCAGCTACAAGGCTACCGGCGGTTGCCGAGCGGAGAAGCGGCCTCGGACGGAGCTTTGGCGGGGTCGAGCGATCTGCTGGCCTTGGCCGCCAGCGTGTCCGGGGGGGACGGCCGAAGCTACCACGACATGTCCTATACCTTGTCGCAGAGCGCGGTATCCTGAGCTGGATGGATTTTTCACGACTTTTGACGTGACGAAACGAAGCCGGGAGTTGTTGATTATGTTGAGTTTAGGTCCTTTTGGGGAAAGCTTGGGGCACCTCTAGACCGAGGATAGCAGAGGGTGGGTCGGAAACTTGTCTAAGTATTTCATTTGATTGACATAAACGCTTGTGACCGGGCTATGGCGGCTTGGTCGACTTCCTGGAGATTTTGGCCCCAGAAGATCTGGTCTAGAGGGAATTTCTGGCCGCGGTCGGGGCGCCAATCGGGGCTTACGAGGACTTGGGTGGCGTCGACGATGCCGCCGTCGAACAGGGGGGTGAAGGTGGCGGAGACGTCTTCAATCACTTGCCAGACGTTGGGGAGATGGAGTTGGCCGCGGCTGTGGGGGCTGCGAGCGCGGTAGACGGAGCGGGGCAGGAGGCCGTAGAGGTTTTTGATGCAGCCGCTGAAGAGGGGGCGCTGGTGGAGGAGGGTCCACTTGCAGGTGCCGAGCGAGATGCGGCAATCGACTTCGCGGAGTAGGGCGGGGGCTTGGAATTCGCCGAAGCGGGCGGGGATGGTGCGGGGATTGCGATAGGTGGCGAGCGGGAGTTGGTCGGCGTCGAGGAAGGTGATGCCCTCTCTTTTGAGGCCGAGCCGGGTGGCAATCTGTTCGGCGGATAGGCGATGGCAAACGCCTTCGACGATCAGGATTTCCGCGCTGGGGTTGATGTTGCGGAGGCCTTCGATGACCCGGTGGAGGACGGGCAGGGAAACGGTGACGGGGGAGGGGAAGGGGTAGCCGAGGTTCGGTTTGATGAGGATGCGGCGGGCACCGTGGGCAGCGGCGGGCGGCAGATAGGCGAAATTGTTGAAATGGGAGACGTTCATGGAGCGTCTGTTAAGATGACAGCAGTGCGCGTCCAAGTCCTATTTTTCGGACTCCTGCGAGACCTGATGGGTAAATCGCAGGAGAGTCTGGATCTCGGTGAATCGGCTACCGGGGCCTTCCAGCTACGTGATGTCTTTGCCCATTACGCCCAACGGGAGC
>JAYVRS010000161.1:0-2431 GCA_043776185.1 Bryobacteraceae bacterium
ATGACCAAACCCGTGGTCAGCCTAGCCATCATGATGCTGCAAGAAGAAGGCTTGCTCAATCTCTCCGACCCCATCGAGAAGCACCTGCCCGAATTCCGCGGGCAGCAGGTACTGGAAGGAAATGTGCTCCGTAAACCTTCCCGCCTCGTCACCCTGCGCGACCTCGCCACTCATACCTCCGGGATGATTCTGAACCCGCCGCCCGGTATTGGCGAGTTACACGGCGCATTGCATAGGACTCTGGCCGAAGTGGTACTGGTGGAGTCGCAACAACCACTGCTCTTTGACCCTGGCACGCGCTGGAGTTACTCCAATACCGGCGTCGCGGCCCTGGCGCGCGTCATTGAAGTGCGCAGTGGCATGCCCTTTGAGAAGTTTCTTGCGGCCCGCATCTTCGCCCCGCTGGGCATGGTGGACACTTACATCTATCCGCCGAAGGAAAAGTTCCATCGCATGCCTACCGCCTATGTCGTTAAGGATGGCAAGACCATTAGGTACACTTCCGATCCGCTGGGCGAGGGCGCGATGAAGTTTCGCGAGGGTGCCAAATATCCGCTGCCCGAGGGCGGGCTTTACTCCACCGTGGCGGATCTTTTTCGTTTGTACCAATTGATGCTGAATGGCGGCCAGTTAGAAGGCGTGCGTCTGCTCTCCAAAGCCTCGGTCGACCTGATGACCGCCAACCACACGGGCATTCTACCGGGGGCCGCCCAAGGCATGAGCGCCGGAATCGGCTGGGCGCTGGTTCGTGATTCTGCCTCCGCCCTCACCCTGCTTTCCCCTGGCACTTATGGCCACGGAGGCCGCTATGGTACTTACTGCTTCATCGATCCAAAGCGCGACATGATCGGCATCTTTATGATCCATCGGGAAGGCGGCAGCGATGAAAAGAATGCCTTTGTCTCCATCGCCGCGTCCGCCGTGGTCGACTAACTAGAACTGACGCCGTCCAGGTTCCAGTATCATATCCAAACTTTTGGACCAGCAGATAAAAGGTCCCTAGGTGCCATTTCAGCTTTCAATCCTCCACTACCTAGGCGTAAACTTTTATCAAGGAGGACAACGGATCAATGAAAAACGGACACACTCGCACTGAAACAAAAGTCGATTTGGCGGAGTATGGCCTCATGGCGGGCGTAATTGCGATGGCGGCCGGCGCCATCATGCCCGAGTTGGTCGCGCAAGCCAGCCAAATGGCTGGTAATCTGGCCCACTACTTTGTCTTCGCGGCTTCCATCAGTTCCGGCTCGTAAGTAAATGTGACGCCCTCCCTGAAGGTCGCGGTTCGGTTACGAAGTGTCTCAGGGTCCGCTTAAGACCCGTTTCACCTCCCTCGTCGAACCACGACCCTTTGGGAGGGCTCGTTTCTAGTGGCTCGCCACCGGCTCCCCCATGTGCGCCGGCGACAGCTTCGACCGGAAGTTGCCCTCCCCATCCAGATCCAGGGGCTGCGGCTCAGAAACGACTTCGATGTCCGCGCGCCCCGCGATGAACGGCAGTAAGTTCTCCGACAACTCCACCAAACCCAGTTCCAGTGTATTGCGGATTCGACCGATCGTCACTTCGGCTAAGTCGTGCTTACCCACAGTCGGCATCATGCTTTCGATACACTCGAGGTCGGTGGGGAAATGCACGGGCGTACGGATCGCTGCGGGCGTCGACGCCGTCAGCGAGTTGATGCGCGTGGGCTTCCAATCGATCTTGGCCAGCATCCGGCTATTGATGACATCCGCCATGCCCAGACCCACCGCGTTGCCATAGGTGTTATCCGAAACATCGCGCACAAAGATGCGCTGAAAGTGCGGCGTATTCGGCCACGGATTGTAGCCCCCTTGCACCGAACGGTTCGCCACCTTCGTATCCATGCCGGCCCCTGAAATGTTCTTGCCGATCTCGTCGAGAATCAGAATGTCCAAGTTACAGGGCACATGGCCCATCCAACTCTTCACCAACGCGAGTAACTCCTCTTCGCGCTTTTCCATCCCGGCCGTGGCCACGGCTTCGAGTTTGGCGGTGTTATGATTTGCGTCTTCCAGAATCGCCAGCCCGCCCAGAATACGCCCGGACGAAAGCACTTGGCGTCCCACCGCGCGGATGACGTGATCGAGCCCTTTGTTGAAGGCGTGCGTATGGTAATTCTGCGCGCCGGCGAACTTACCCAAGCCAATGGCCATCATCTTGAATAGGCCGCTTTCGATGGCTCCGGCGAAGTCGGTATGCCACTTCACGCGGCCAATCAGCATCACGCCGTCGCTCTCGAAGGCCTGCTGGTCCATAAAGGCTTCGATACCGTCAGCCGTCTTGCCGACGCTCACCACGCCCAGATTCGAGATCACCGGCACTCCCATCGTGGCTTCGTGGACGCCATAGTGAGCCAGCACGTCGGCCTGCCCTTCCGCCGTCGCCGCGCCGTGGCTGCCCATGGCCGGGA
>JAYVRS010000162.1:0-2421 GCA_043776185.1 Bryobacteraceae bacterium
ATGCTCGCCGCCGTCAAGCCCACCGTGGGCCGCGTCAGCCGCTATGGCGTAATTCCGATTACGGGCGACCAGGATACGGCCGGGCCGATGGCCAGAACCGTCACCGATGCCGCCATTCTGCTGGGCGCGCTGGAAAGTGCCGCTCCCGACCCCCAGGACGCAGCCACCAAAGCCTGCCCGCCTCCGCCCAATCGTGACTACACGCCCTTTCTCAAGGCCGATGGCCTCAAGGGCATGCGCATCGGCATTCCGCGGGCCTTTTTCTACGATGCGCTTCCGCCGGCCCCGGGCGGCGAAGCCAGCCGCCGCGGTGGTTTCGGCGGCGGCGCGAATCCGGAGCAAAAGCGCCTGATGACCGAAGCTATCGCCATCTTGAAAGAGCAGGGCGCCGAAGTAATTGACCCCGCCGACATTCCCAGCGTCGTCACCACCGAAGCCGACCAGAGCTTTCTGCGCTGGAACACCTGCGGTGGCATCACCACCAATCGGGGCCGCGACGCCAACTGCTCCGTGGTGTTTAAGTACGGCATGAAGCGCGACTTCAACGCTTGGCTTGCCAGCCTGGGCCCCTCCGCACCGGTGAAAAGCCTCACCGAACTGCGCCAATGGAACCTCACCCACACCAACGGCGGATCCCTTCGCTACGGCCAATCGCTCCTCGATAGCTCCGATGAGATGAACCTGGTGGCCGACAAAGCGCGCTACGAAGCGGACCGCGCCAAGGACCTTCTTCTCGCCGCCACCAACGGCCTCGACGCGGTGATGAAAGCGCATCGCCTGGACGCCATCCTCTTTCCTGGAGCCAGTGGCGCCTCCATCGCGGCCAAGCCCGGCTATCCCACCGTCATCGTGCCGTTCGGCATGGTGCCCAACACCCAAGGCGGCCCCTTTCCCCCCGGCTTTGACCCGAAGCCTTCACCCTTCGGCGTTAGCTTTACCGGTCTGGCTTGCAGCGAACCCGCCTTACTCAAAATGGCTTACGCCTTTGAGCAAGCAACCAAGCGCCGCGTAAAGCCGCCGAATCTTCAGTAAAGTTAGTGTGGTGGGCCTCCGGCCCGCCCTCATTCTTGCAACCGAAAAACGGAAATGGGGCGAGAAGGCCCGCCCCACTTAGTCAAATAGCGAATTAGAAATCCACGCGGAGCGCTAATTGTAAGATGCGCGCGCCAGACTGGTTCGATGCGCCCGTCGGCGTCGCCGAGATCAATCCGAAAGTCTGCGGCGTTTGCAAGTTCACCGCCGGCGCATTAAAATTCACCGTGTTGAACAAATTGTAAGCCTCCGTGCGGAACGTCACTGCCGATTTCTCAGTGATCCGGAAGCGCTTCACGAGCGAGAGGTCCGTGTTGAAGAAGCCGGGGCCCCGAAACGTGTTGCGGCCCGAGTTACCGATCGAACCGGGCGCGGGCACCGAAAACAATGCGGCTTGCTCGGGAGTAAAGAAGCGGACGCCGCCCCCGAAGCGTTCCAGCTTGCCAATGCTGCGGTCGGTGCCCTGGTAATCGGCCAGCGCACCCAAGTTACTCGCCAGCGGTCCGAAATTGGTACTATTCGGGCCGGTGAAGATCCCCGATGAAATACTGAGCGGCTGTCCGGAAGTCAGGATTCCCAACGAACCCACTTCCCATCCGGCGGCGATGCGGTCCACCCAATCCGGCATTTCACGGCCAATCAATTTTCCGCGACCAATCGGCAGCGTGTAACTCGCCGACCAGTTAAACGTATGCGGCCGGTCGATGTCGGAACGCGAACGCATCAGCGCAAAGTTGTAACTATCCAGCGGGCCCGTGTTGCCGCCACCATCGGCGGAGGCATTGTCGATCGTCTTCGACCAAGTGTAGTTAATGGCCCCCTTCAAAGCCCCGGCTTGCCGCCGCAGGCTAAGTTGTAGTGAGTCATACAGCGTGTGGCCGGCATTCGTCGATATCCACACGTTGGCAAACTGCGGGAAATTGCGAATATAGTACGATGACACTCCGGCCGTGGGGTACCGCGTGAAGTTACTCGTATCAACCGTATTGGCCGCTGCCCCCACGCTGCCTTGCCGCACCGGCGTCGCGCCGATTGCGTTAATCGCCGCCGTGGCCCCGCCAAACATGTTCACTAATAAGTTGCTGGCCGAAGGGGCCGCCGCACTGTTGGCTTGAAACGCTCGCAGTTCGTTAAAGTCTTTCAGAAAGCCATTTTCATAAATGCGAGTCTGATTGACGTTCTGGTCCAGCAGTTGCTTCACGCCGCGATTGGATACATACCCGGCCTCCACCACCGTATTGCGGGCGATCTCTCGCTGCACGGTCAGGTTCAATTGCATCACGTATGGCTGGCGGAAGTTGGGGTCGAATAGGTTCAGCGTGGCAAACGACCGGTTCGCCACCGGAGTCAGCGTCGGGGTGGCCGGTGGCACCGGCAATGCGAGACGAT
>JAYVRS010000163.1:0-7924 GCA_043776185.1 Bryobacteraceae bacterium
AATGCGCGGCGCCTGCAGGCTGGTCTTGGTGAAGACCACCATTTGCGACGTGCGGGAGACTTTGAGCGCGTCGAGCACGGCCGGCAGGTAGCCCCATTCCGGATCGAAGCGCAGCGTCACCTCGCCCCGGTCGATCCTCTGCTGCAGACGCCAAGCCACGTCAGTCACCGGGGTGGACTCGTATTGAATCGCTTCGTGGTCGAGCGGCAACACATAGGAGCCGCTCAGCCCCGCTAGCAGTGCGACAGTTAGGGCGGCGGTCATCACCGCGACGACAACAATTACACGCCACATGGCAATGGCTCCTCGGCGGTTTCCAGGCAAAGCGGACGTCCTTCAATGGGCCCCGCCAGCAGCTCCGCCAGACTCGTGGAGCGGAAGGCGCTCTCGGTCGAGGCCATGGCGTCATCCATCTTGCGATGGAGCGGACACAGATTTTCTCCGTGCAGGTCCAACGGACAGGTCCGGATGCGGCAAATGGGATCGACCGCGTTGACGATCTCGAGAATGTTGATCTCGGCGGAAGATCGGGTAAGCAGGTGGCCACCGTTCTTGCCGCGCTGAGACGTGACGAGTCCGCTGCGTGCCAGCGACTGCAGCACTTTAATCAGGTAGTCCGGCGGCACGCGGGAATCGACAGCGATGCTGTGGGTGGTTAACGGTCGCGAGGGAGGCCGGGAGGCCAACACCACCATGGCCCGCAATGCGTACTCAACTGTCTGCGAAAACATAGCTCCGTTCCAAAGTACTATATGTGGATAGGATTGTCCACAATAAAGAAAGCGTATTATGGAGGACATCATGAACCGAATCGACTCCGTTGACACGTTACGCGGCTTCTCCCTGCTGGGGATTCTGCTGCTCAATATCGCGGCGTTCGGCCTGCCATTTGCGGCCTATATGAACCCGGCGGTGGCGGGAGGTGTCGAGGGGATCAACCTCGCGACGTGGCTGACCGCCATGACGCTGTGGGACGGCAAGATGCGCTGCATCTTCTCAATGCTCTTTGGGGCGAGCGCTTGGTTGCTGCTCTCCCGAGCAGAGGAGCGTGGGGAAGGCATCTACGCGGCCGACATCTACTACCGGCGCACGATGTGGCTAATCGTCTTTGGCCTAGTCCACGCGCATCTGATCTGGGGCGGCGACATTCTCTACGGCTACGGCGTCATCGGCCTGCTGCTGTTTCCACTGCGCAATCTGAAACCGAAAACGCTGATCGTCACCGGACTTATTCTGATCGGACTGCATTCCCTGCAAGGTATCGGGGCGGGCATTGGCATTGGCGAAATGGCTAAGAAGGCAAAGGCGGCAGAGAAGAAAATGGTGCTGTCCGCCGAGGAGAAGACCGCGGTGAAAGAATTTGCGAGCATTCGCGACATGTTTTCGCCTGCCCCGGCGGAGGTAAAGAAAGAGATTGAGGTGCATCGCGGCGGTTGGATGGGTAATCTCGCGCGGCGCTCGGGTGAAGCCGCGATGTTTGAGTTTACGATGTTTTTCCAGTTCCTTTTCTTGGACGTGCTCGCTATGCAGATTCTGGGCTTAGGCTTGGCTAAGGCCGGTGTCTTCAGCGCCCTGATGAGTTACCGTTTCTACGGATTGATGGCCATCGGTGGCCTTCTGTTGGGCGGGCCGCTGAACTATTGGGCGGCCCAGCAATGGCGCTCCTCGGGGTTCGCGATTCCGGAGTATTTCACTTACCTGGGCAGCACAGCGGACCCCGGGCGGCTGTTAGTGGCATTGGCTTATGTGGGTCTGATTATGATGGCGTGTAAGGCGGGCTGGCGCTGGTTGACGGGTCCGCTGGCCGCCGTGGGTCGCATGGCTCTCTCCAACTACCTACTTACTTCTATTCTCATGACACTCTTCTTCAACGGCTACGGACTCGGCAATTTCGCTAAGTTGGAGCGGCACCAGCTGTATTGGGTGGTATTGGGAATGTGGACGATCAATTTGATTCTAAGCCCGATCTGGCTACGGTATTTCCGCTTTGGCCCGGCGGAGTGGCTGTGGCGTTCGTTGACTTATTGGCAGAAACAGCCGATGCGGATTGAGGCGCCCGTGCCGGCCGTGCCTTCGACCGCTTAAGTGTTTCCTAGCCCACGGCGTGAGCCGTGGGGCGCGAACCGCTCTAAAATATGCCCCACGGCTCACGCCGTGGGCTAGGAAATCACGCGTTAGATCACCGATGAATTACTTAAACTGATACTCGCCGGGCACCGGCAGCGGCGGAGTTGCCATCTTCTCGTCGTAACCAAAGGCCCTGGGTTGTAAGTCGAGCGTCGAGGCCATAATCTGGTCCCAGGTAATCTCCTGACCCGAGTAAGCCGACTCACGCGCCATGATACAAGTCATCGTAGACTCGGCGACGATCATCGCGTGATTGATATAGGGGCCGCTGCCGCGAATAGACTTGGTTAAAGCAATATGTTCGGCCACATATGGATTTACGGAATCGCGCGTGCCTAAGTCGCGGCCATTGGACTGGCCCTTGGCGCAGACAATCTGCTCGGCAATCTTCGTAGGCAGTCCGCGGGTGAACTGGCGGCAGTAACTCGAAAGGCGCACGCCGTTGGCATACTCGAAATCGGACGAGATATGGTCATAAATATTGCCATGTACTTCGTCACGTGGACGCCACACCGCGCCGCCGGTGGCCATCACTTTGACGGGATGCTGGTTGCCCATCACCCAATTGCAGACGTCGATGTTATGCAGATGCTGCTCGACGATCTGGTCGCCCCCGATCCAGACGAAGCTATACCAGTTGCGATGCTGCCAAGTCATATCGCCCCACTTGGGGTTACGTCCCTTGGGCTGCTGGATCACCGGCGTTCCCACCCAATAGGCGTAGAGGGCGCGGATGTCGCCCAGCTTGCCTTGCTGAATCTGGTCGACGGTCTCGACATACTCCTTTTGAAAGCGCCGTTGCGCGCCGGAGACGACGGTGAGTTTTTTGCGCTCACTCTCGCGGGCCGCGTCCATAAAGCGCCGGACGCCCACCGGGTCAGTGCCGAAGGGCTTCTCGCAGAAGACGTGCTTGTTGGCCTTGATGGCGGCTTCAAAATGTTGCGGCCGGTAGCCGGGAGGCGTCGCGAGAATGACCAGGTCACAGTCGGAGGCCATCACCTTCTCAAAGGCATTGAAGCCCATAAAGCGGTTCTCGGGCGTCACCTTCACCTGGCCCTGAATCTTGGGATGGCGGTTGGCGTCCCGCAGCCACGCCAGATTCGTCTCGAGCTGATCTTCGAAAAGGTCGCCGACATAGTGGATTTCGGCGTTGGCGTCGCCGGTCAATAGATCGACCGCAGCTTGACGCCCACGCCCGCCAAAGCCCACTAAACCGGCCTTTAGCTTGCTGGGCCCGACGCTGCGCACCTGCTGCGGAGTGGCGATCATGAAGGAACTGGCGGCAACGCCCAAAGCGCGGCGTGTCCACCTTGGTCCCGAAGAGGCTATAGTGTTGGGAAGGTCCATCTGTCTTGCTCCTGTACCGAAATGCCTATTAGCGAACCCAATTCTATCGTCAAACTCCCGTCCGGAGACGCGCCAATTTCGGGCGTCTGGGCGGCGGTGGTCACTCCGCGGCGCGAAACCGGCCACGAAATCGACATCGCCTCGACGCTCGATATCATCGACTTTTTGAACGATTCACCCGTTACGGGGCTCAGCATTCTGGGATCCACCGGCGAGTTTGTCCACTTCGATTTTGAGCAGCGGCTCCATCTTATGCGCTTTGCCATGAAGCGCAGTCAGAAGCCGGTGCTGCCCAATATTACGCATTCCACCCTCGATGGCACCATCGGGATCGGCCAGCAGGCGATCGACTATGGTGCGGCCGGTTTGCTCGCCATGCCGCCCTATTATTTCCGCTACGGCCCAGAAGACATCCGGCGCTACTATCTGGAGTTGTCAGATGCCCTGAGCGACGCCAAGTTATTTCTGTATAACATTCCGTTTTTTTCGACGCCCCTACCGGTGGAGTTGGCCTGCGAGTTACTCGCCACCGGCCGGTTCGCCGGAATTAAGGACTCCAGCGGCGATCCAGCTTACTATCAACGGCTATTGCAACTGCGCGCCACGAACGTCTTTTCGCTGATCATCGGCAACGATTGTGTCTTTGGCGAAGCTCGGCTCGCCGGTGCCGATGGCGTCGTGAGCGGCGTGGCCGGCGCCTTGCCGGAGTTGATTTGCGCCATGGAGCGCGCCGCGTTGACCGGCCAAACCGCCGTGGTGGCGAAACTCAACGTGCTGTTGAGCGAAGTCATTAGTTGGCTTGACAAGTTCCCCGTGCCGATCGCGCTGAAACGAGCGGTGGCTTTGCGCGGCTTAGGCGAAGGAAACTACGCCGTACCGCCCCCTGACTTCGCGGCTTTCGACGCCTGGTTTACCGAATTTCTGCCGCGCATGTTGTCGGTGGTTGGGCCAACGGCGAAATAATCCAGTATGCAGCCTGAGGAGTTCCGCCGCCACGGACACGCCATCATCGATTGGATCGCCGACTATCAGGCCAACATCCGCGACTATCCGGTGGTTCCGAAATGCGCGCCGGGCGATTTGATCGACGCCTTGCCTTCCGCCGGACCTGAAGCTCCGGAAACGATGGAGCAGATCCTGCGCGACTTCGAGGCGCTGATCATGCCCGGCGTGACGCACTGGAATCATCCGCGCTTTCACTCCTTCTTCGCGATTTCCTCATCGCCGCCGGGCGTTCTGGCGGAGGCGCTCGCCGCCGCTTTGAACATGCAGCACATGCTCTGGAAGAGCGGCCCAGCGGGCACGGAACTGGAGCAAGTGACGCTCGCTTGGCTCATCGACTGGATGGGCCTCGGGCCGGGCTGGTTCGGCGAGATCTTCGATACGGCGTCGGTCTCCACGCTGCATGGAATTGCAGCCGCCCGCGAGATGGTGGCCCCCGACAGCCGCGCCCAGGGCAATCCAGCGGGCCTCACGGTCTACTGCTCCCAATGGGCTCATACCTCGGTGGATAAGGCTTGCATCATGCTGGGCGTCGGTCTCGATAACCTGCGCCGGATCGAGGCGGACGGCCAGTATCGACTGAAGCCGGCGGCGCTGGCTCAGGCCATTCGCGAGGATCGCGCGGCCGGTCGGCTGCCGATGTGCATCGTGCCCACGGTGGGCACTACGGGCGTCACCAGTGTGGATCCGGTGGCCGAAGTGGTACGCATCGCCCGCGCCGAAAACATGTGGGTCCATGTCGACGCCGCCTACGGTGGCGCGGCCGCCATCGTGCCCGAGTTTCGTCATTACCTCGACGGCGTGGACGGAGCCGACTCCATGGTGGTGAACCCCCATAAGTGGCTCTTCACGCCCATCGACTTGAGTTGCTTCTACACCCGCCGCCCCGACATCGTGCGCCGTGCCTTCTCGTTGGTGCCCGATTATTTGCAGTACCAGGAAGATCCCCGGCTGGTGAATCTGATGGATTACGGCCTGCCGCTGGGCCGCCGCTTCCGATCGCTAAAGCTCTGGTTCGCCATGCGTTACTACGGTCACGAAGGCTTCATGCGAATGATTCGCCATCATGTGGCTTGGGCGCACCGCTTGGCGGAGCTCATCCGCGCCGATGAGCGCTTCGAGATGGCGGCACCGGTCACGATGGGCTTGGTCTGTTTTCGCCTCAAAGCCTCCGATGACGCCACCAGAGCCTTGGTGGAAACCATCAATGACTCGGGCTTCGCCTTTCTTTCGCAAACGACGGTGGATGGTAAGTTCACCATCCGCTGGGCCATCGGCACCTTTGGCTGCACTTGGGAAGATGTGGATGCCGTGTGGAAGCGCATACTAACGCTGGTGGCATAGATGCCCAAGATCCTGATTTCGGCGGGCGAACCATCGGGTGATCGCTATGCCGCCGCACTGGTGGAATCACTAAGACGGCGTCACCCGACTCTCGAATTCTTTGGCTGCGCGCAGCCACGCATGCTGGCGGCGGGCGTGAGGCCGGTGATGGATGCCACCAAGTTGCACGTGGTGGGCCTCTTCGAGGTGATTGCGCACATCCCCGGAATTTGGGCCGAGTATCGGCGGCTTGTCCGCGCGGCGGACGACGAGAAACCGGTGTTGGCCATTCTCACCGATAGCCCGGACTTCAATCTGCGCGTCGCCCACCAACTGGCGCGGCGCAACATCCCCGTGGTCTACCTGGTCGCGCCACAAGCCTGGGCCTGGCGTTCGGGGCGCACCCGGCAAATGGCGCGCGACCTGCGAAGCCTGCTTTGCATTTTTCCCTTCGAGGAGGCTTGGTTTCGTGAGCGGGGCGTCGCGGCCGAGTATATTGGCCATCCGTTGGCGCGGCAAGTGCGGCGCACGGTGAGTACTGCCGAATTTCGCCGCGAATTGGGCGTCCCCGAGAGCCACCATCTGGTGGCGTTGCTGCCTGGTTCGCGACCAGGGGAGGTCCGGCGGCACTGGCCGATCCTGCGCGAGGCGGTGGAAAAGTTGAAAGATCGTCCGATTTCGTTCGTTCTCGGCGCGGTTCCTTCGATTGGTGAACAATTCTTTGTAAACCAGATGGTCTCCGCATCCATCCAATGCCCTGTGCAGGTAATTGCAGGGCGCACGGGAGATTTGCTGGCCGCGGCCGACTTGGCGCTGGCCGCCAGCGGCACCGTCACCGTGGAAGCCGCCCTGCTAGGTACCCCGATGGTGACGTTTTACAGAGTCAACGCCGCCAGTTGGGCGCTGGGGAAAATGCTGGTTCGCACGCCCTACTTCACCATGGCTAACCTGATTGCCGGCGAGAAGCTGGTTCCCGAGCTGATGCAGAACGAAGCCACCGGATTACGACTGGCTGAGGAAGCCGGCCGCTTGCTCGATTCGCCCGGCCGCCTGGAACAAATGCGCGCCGGACTCGCGCGGGTGGCTACCCTACTCAACACCGGCCATGATCCAATAGAAAGAGCCGCCGAGATCGTCAGCGGTATGTTGACCGAATATGTGTAACTTCTTTTTTGTATTCTTGATGGCGGCCTCCACCGCGAATGCCCAAGTGAACCGCTCGGCGGCCGTGAACGTGGAGCACTACAACATCAACGTTGACGTGAATCCGCGGACGCAGGCGCTGTCGGCCACGGTCGAAATGCGCATCACGGCCGTGGACGACCGCGTGCTCACCATTCCGCTCGATTTCAATGACGCCCTTTCCGTAAAAGAAGCCACCGATGAGAGCGGTGCGCGAATTGGCGTCACGAAAGGGCCCAACGAATTCCAGGTGACTGTAGCGTTGCCGAAGCCGCTGGCCAAGAATGCGTCGACCACGCTGCGCTTCGTTTATGAGGGCGTGTTGGCCGGCCAGGAAGAGTCGCCGGTTTACGGCATCCGCTTCGCGTCCATCAAGAACGACTACGCGTTTCTGATGTATCCCGCGCGTTGGTTTCCCATTAACGGTTACACGACCGATCGCTACACGATGAACCTCAAGGTCACCGCGCCCGCCGAGTTCCGCGTCTTGTCGAATGGTATAGACACTAAGTCCGGGGACACTTGGAGCTTCGAGACGAAGACGCCGGGATTTCCGGGTAACATCGCGCTGGTGAAGGGCGAGCCGCAGCGAGTTTCCGCGCAAGGCGCCACTTCGGCGTTCTATCTGCGCGAAGCCAAGGCGATGACGCAAGCCTATGGCGACGAAGCCGGCAAGGTGATGACCCAATTAACGAGTTTCTTCGGGTTGGCACCGACGGCCAATATTACGTTCGTCGAGACGGAAAAAGGTGCGCCGGCTGGTTACTCCACGCCCGGCCTGGTGTTTCTGTCGCCGAGTGGCATGGGCACCACGGTAAATACGCGGTTGATGGCGAATCAAATCTCCCGCCAGTGGTGGGGCAATCAGGTCTCGGCCAGCACGCGCAATCACCTTTGGATCACCAACGGCTTGGCCCGTTACACGGAAGTGTTGTATCTCGAA
>JAYVRS010000164.1:0-2414 GCA_043776185.1 Bryobacteraceae bacterium
TCCCTGGTGGGTCGAGCAGCCGGATCCCGCGCTGGTAGGCACGCTCGGCCTCCACATAATTTCCCTGGAGCGCGTAATATCCCCCGGCAAGGTTCCAGCCGATTGCCGCTCGATCCACCATGTTACTCGGGTAGGGCTTGGCTAGCTGATCGAGTAGTGGCGGGAGCAGGTGGCCCATTGCCGCGTAGTCGCCCGCCAACTCCAGTCGCTTAATAGAGTCGACCAGGTCCGTGAGCCGGTCCGGCTCGGCCGAAGCGAGCAACAGCGGCATCATCAAAGTGGCAGCGATTCTGTTTGTCAACATGACTAAGCACCTTTTCCGGTTCTGGCGGGTAGAGGCCAGGTTCCACCTTGCCTTAGCGCAGATGCGCGAAAAAATAGCTCATCTATTTGGGGATTTTTTCGCTCGCGCAGGAGGGCCATTCAGCCGTGAGCGAAAGATGGAAACTTAGCTGCTACGACGAGCGGTTACTCTGTTGGGCGATGAGACGCATCACCAACAACCCCACTAACCCGCCCAGCGCGTCAATTGCGACCTCAGTGATAACCGGGCCGAAAACTGGCGAGAATGCTATCACCGGCAGTACTGTGGAAAACCAGAAACGATCGCGCACAATCCTCGCCAAGCCAAGACCGACAAGACAAGTCGCGGTCCAACTCCAGCCATGACGCCTTTGCACAGAATGGACGAAAAACATCACAGCCGTGAAAGAGACCAGTTGCACCATCCATGGATAAGGACTCCGCCAAATCGGTTGGCCAAATACCAATAGCGGTTCTGGAATGCCAGGAATCTGGCTCCGCCACCAACCCAGCGAGTTCTCAAGCGCAATGATGGCCATGTTGCTCGTCGTCCAAATCACCCCTCCGGCCAAAGCCCCGCAGAATTTGCGGCGCCCGGGCCGCACTAAGTAGATTGCAAGACCCAGGCCCACCGCGGCCACACCAAAAATGAACAGGACAACGGGACCAGCATCGAGAGCAGCCGTACGAGCGACCGTCAGTTCGTGCCGCGTCTGCCAAATAATGGCCCCTGCACCCGCAAGGAGCGAAGCGGACACCAGGATCGCCGCCGCCACGCCCCCGACATTTCGGCGGCAGAATCGGATCAACCGGTACCAGGGCGTCGAGTCGCGCGCCGCAACCGGCCGGTTCCCCAAGTGCCTCTCGAGATCGCCAGCCATGGCCTCCACGGAACTATAGCGGCGCTCCGGCTCCTTCCGCAGCGACATAAGCAGAATAGAATCGAGGTCTCCGGCCAACCGCTTGCGTAGCCGGCTCAGATCGCCTTCGCGTACGGCACACACGGATGCGGGCGTCACCGGCTCCCGATTGCGCCCGGTGCCAGACTCCGTCGTGGCTACTACCTGGCTCGGCCGCGCCGGTTCCACATCGGAAATGACACGGGCCACCTCGTGCATCGCCGCGCTCAGCAACCGGTAAGGCCGATGGCCGGTCAAAAGTTCGTAAAGAATGACGCCCAAGGAATACACGTCCGACAGCGTGGTGATCGGTGTCCCGTTCACCTGTTCCGGGCTCGCGTATTCCGGGGTCATCATACCGGCCAAAGTCACTGTCTCGGCGGCAGCGCCTGGTTCCCCGACAGAAAGTACCTTGGCGATCCCGAAGTCGAGTAACTTCACCGTGCCGTCGTTAGTTACGTAGATGTTACCCGGCTTCAGGTCGCGATGCACCACTAAGTGCTGATGGGCATACTGCACGGCCGCGATCACTCCGCGGAAAAGTTCAATGCGTTGGCTGACGTTCAGTTTCCGCGCATCGCACCACCGATCGATCGGTTGGCCATCGACGAACTCCATGACGAAGTAAGGCCAACCCTCCTCGGTCAGCCCACCATCGAGCAGCCGGGCAATGTTTGGGTGATCGAGCGACGCCAGGATCTGGCGTTCATGTTGAAAACGGGCGATGACGGTAGCCGTATGCGGCGAAGGCAGCACCAGTTTGATGGCGGCCTGCTTTTGAAACGCGCCGTCGGACCGCTCGGCGAGATACACACATCCCATGCCGCCGCGGCCGATTTCTCGCACCAGCGTATAGCCGCCAATCTGACGTCCCTCCATCCGGGGGACAGCCGCGAAAGCGCCTAGGGCCGGACGGTTCAGCCAAGTCGGAATCCGCCGCTGCGCTTCCAGCAAACGCTCGACTTCTTCGCGAACACTCGCCTGGCCACTCATTTGGCCCTGGCATTCCGCTTCCAGGAACTGGTCGAGGGCGCTACCGTCGAGCCGGAGCGCTTTTTCGTAGAGGTCGCGAATCTGGCGAAGTTCTTCAGGGGTCATCACATTGAGCCTTAGCGCAAAGCCTGGTGGAAATAGCTCACAATTGACTGTAGTGGACAATCGGGATGCGCACACGATCACGGGTCTGCTCGACCGTTGGCGGTCGGGCGACCA
>JAYVRS010000165.1:0-2410 GCA_043776185.1 Bryobacteraceae bacterium
CGAAGCCGGTCTGATGGAGTATCTCGAGGCGCTCAAGTTCCACTTGGTCGGTTACGGCTGCACCACTTGCATTGGTAATTCCGGCCCCTTGCCGGACGAGATCGCCGAGGCAGTTACTACCCATAGGTTAAATGTGGCCAGCGTGCTGAGCGGCAATCGTAACTTTGAAGGCCGCGTCAACCCGCATGTGCGTGCCAACTATCTCGCCTCGCCGCCTCTCTGTGTCGCGTTCGCCATTGCCGGCCGCGTCGACATCGATATTTCCACCGAGAGCTTGGGCATTGGCTCTGACGGCAAACCGGTGTTTCTCGCCGACATCTGGCCGAGCACCGAGGAAGTACAAGCCGCCGTCCGAAATTTCGTCACTGCTGAGCAGTTCGCCAAGGAATACGGCGCTGTATTTGAAGGCACCGCGCAATGGAAGCAGATGAAAGTGCCTACTGGCGATCAATTCGCTTGGGATGAAAAGTCCACTTACATTCGCCGTCCACCTTACTTCGACGACATGGCCGACCCGGCCACCTTTGTCAAAGACCTTTCGGGGCTGGCTTGTCTGGCGGTGCTGGGCGACTCCATCACTACTGACCACATCTCACCGGCCGGTTCGATCGCCAAGGACTCGCCGCCGGCGCGGTACTTAAATAGCAAAGGTGTGGCTAACATCGACTTCAATAGTTACGGCGCGCGGCGCGGCAATCATGAAGTGATGGTGCGCGGGACATTGGCGAATATTCGGATTAAGAACGCCATGGTGGAAGGCCCCAATGGAGAGATCAGTGAAGGACCTTACACGGCTTATGTGCCGACGGGCGAAAAAGTGTTCATTTACGACGCGGCCATGAAGTACACCGCAGCCGGTGTGGGCCTGACGATTCTGGCCGGCAAAGAGTATGGCTCCGGTTCGTCGCGCGATTGGGCCGCCAAGGGCGTCAGTCTGCTGGGCGTCAAGCTCGTCATTGCCGAAAGCTACGAGCGCATTCACCGCTCCAACTTAGTCGGCATGGGCGTGCTGCCGACGCAGTACATCGATGGCCAGACGCGTGCGAGCCTCGGCCTCACCGGGCTCGAGAGCTTCTCCATCGCGGGCGTTCCGGCGGGCGTTACGAGTTGCGGCGCGGAACTGGCCACCGTCACGGCGACGGCCAAGGATGGGTCCACCAAGAGCTTCCAGGTCAAGGTCCGCATCGATACGCCGGTAGAGTCGGACTACTACCGCAACGGCGGCATTCTGCCGTTCGTGCTACGCCAATTGGCGGCGAGCGCGGTTCCGGTCTAGGAATTCGGAGGGGCACATGATCTTCATCGTGCGTCCCCTCCGCTTTCGCTTTCTGGCCAAAGACCCCATCTTCTTTCCGGTAAATAAGCCAGGCAACGTCGTACGCGGTGCCTTTGGCCTGCTCTTTCGCGAACTAGCCTGCACCTGCGCTGGGCTGCACGCGGACGACTGTGCCTACGCCCGAATCTTTGAGCCGAAGCCGATGGACGGCGGCCCGTCCGGCTTTGCCGACCTACCCCGGCCCTTCGTCATCCGCGCCGCTCACCTCGATGGCCGCCGCATCGCGCCCGGCGAGCGCTTCCACTTCGATCTGAATCTCTTCACCGACGACCCCTGGCCGCTGCCCTATTTCGAGAGAACGTTTGCCAGACTGGCGAGCCAAGGGATGGGGCCCGGTCGCGGCACGGCCGTCTTTGAAGGCATGAGCGCCTCTGTTCTCGAGATGAACCTAGCTCGCCCCTCCCACGCCGTAGATCGTTTGACCGTCGATTTCGTGACGCCCACCGAACTCAAAGTCGCCGAACACCTTCTCGCCGAGCCTCTTTTCGAGCCACTCATCGCCCGTCTGCGGGACCGCATTTCGAATCTGAGCGAGCAGTATGGCCGCGGCCGCCTGACTCTCGACTTCCTAGCGCTGGCCGAGCGAGCGCGCGGCGTGCGCCTAGCCGAATCGGAGATTCGCCATGTAGAGGCTGAGCGAAGATCCAGCCGTACCGGACAAACTCATCCGCTCTCTGGCTTTGTGGGGCGCGCCAGTTATGAGGGCGATCTGGCCGAGTTTGTTCCGTATTTACAGATTGGCGAGTATTCCGGAGTGGGCCGCCAAACCGTGTGGGGCAAGGGTGCTTTGAAGCTACTCGTACCGTAAAGCTTCCACCGGGTCCAGCCGCGCGGCCTTCATAGCTGGCCAGACCCCGAAGAAGACGCCCGTCGCCACCGAAACACCGACTCCGGCCATGATCGCCCACAACGGCGTCTCCGATGGCAGGGCGGGGAACAGTTTGGCCACCAGCAGCGTCACCATCATGGAGAAGGCGATGCCGACCGCTCCGCCGATGCCCGTTAGCGTAACGGCTTCGGTGAGGAACTGAAACACGATGTCCACCTTGCGCGCGCCGAGGGCTTTCCGTACGC
>JAYVRS010000166.1:0-7887 GCA_043776185.1 Bryobacteraceae bacterium
TCAACACCAGCCGCATCCTCATCATGGAACCTGTCCGTAAGCCCGTCGGGAAGCTGCCCGTCGTCATCGTCCCCTACTACGACGTCGACTCGCCCGCTGGCGAAAACTTAGGCGGCCATCGCTCCGGCGGCGGAGTGCGGGCTTTCGCCAAACTCGCCGTCCAACGCGGATTTATGGCCGTCGCCATCCGCTGGTTCGGCGAAGGCGATGGCGAAGGATACGACGAAGCCGTACACCGTCTGCCCCTCGGTCTAACCGGCCTCGGTAAATGGATCACCGAGGCCCAGACCCTGGTCGACTATCTGGTCACCCGTCCCGATGTCGATTCAAAGCGCATCGGTATGATCGGGCACTCGTTAGGCGGAAAGATGGCGCTCTACGCCGCCGCCTTCGATCCCCGCTTGTCTGTCATCGTCTCCTCTGAGCCCGGTATCAGCCTCAGCTTTTCCAACTACGAAGCATTCTGGTACCTTGGCAATCAACGCCCGCCAGACCGTGATCAACAGGAGTTACTCGCGCTAATCGCCCCCAGACCCTTTCTCTTGATTGCTGGAGAGTCAAGCGATGGCCAGAAGAGCTGGCCTTACCTGCAAGCCGCCCAAGCCATCTACCCAAACCCTCAGCACCTAGCTATGTTCAACCACCACAGCGGCCATACGCCCACCGCCCAAAGCGTCACCCACGCCATGGACTGGCTTGAGCGGTTCTTCAGCCCCCGTTAAGCTTTCGGGCTACGCAGGAATTCGAGCGCCACGGTCGCCGGCTCCTGTTTCGATTGAGTAACTGCGGCATTCATCTTTCGCATTCGTTCGGCCGAGATGGAACCAGTAAGTGCATTGAGCGCGGCGCGCAATCCAGCTTGCTGCTTTAGCGCGGCGCGCCGCACTGCCAGACAGGTCTCATAGGGCGGAAAGAAATGTAAGTCGTCGTCGAGCACCGTAAACGCGCCAGCCGCTAGCGCCGCGTCCGTGGTGTTGCCCGCCGCCATATCCACTTCGCCGGCATCCAAAGCCCGATAGAGTAATCCCAAGTCCATCGTCTTGAGGGGCGCGCCCAGCTTTAAGGGGTAAGTCTTTTGAAAGAGCGGCCACCCGTCGGGCCGGGCTTCAAACTCGTAGCCGATGGCCAAGCGCCAATCCTTCTTGCGCGCCACCGCCTCGCTCAGCGTGCGCAAACCGAGTTGCTTGGGCACCACCATCGCAAAGGTATTTTGGAAGCCCAACGGCCAGCCCCATTCGATGTCATGACGCTGTAAGTAGGTGTCACGCACTTGGGCGAACACGCGGGCCGGATCGCGTTCCAAGGGTAACTTCAGACAGGCGATCAAAGCCGTGCCACTGTATTCCGGGTAAAGGTCGATGTCGCCACTGAGCAAGGCGGCGTGAGCTAGATAACTCCCACCGAGATGCAATCGGCGAGTGATCTCGACCCCTAATTTCGTCGATAGGTGCGCCGCCAGGATCTCGCCCAGAATATCCTGCTCCGTAAAGTTCTTGGCCCCCACGGTGAGGCGCGCCGGGCGTGAGCAACCCGCGAGACCCGCGGTTAGTATTGTGAGAGCTTGTTTTCGGTCCATATTAAAATCCGATCGGCCACGAGGGCCATCAAAGCGGCTGGAATGGCCCCGGCCAGAAGTAAGTTGGGTTCAAGCGTGGCTAAACCCCGATAGAGAAAGGTGCCCAAGCCGCCCGCGCCCACGGCGGCGGCGATCGTCGCCGTGCCAATGGTGGTGACGGTGGCAATGCGCAAGCCGGCCACGATGGCCGGCGCGGCCAAGGGAAGTTCTACTTCGCGCAACACTTGGCGCGGAGTCAACCCCATGGCGACCGCGGCCTCTTTGATGGGCTCAGGTACGCTCTGCAATCCCGCCACCGTATTGCGCAGAATCGGCAGCAGGGCGTAAGCGAAGAGGGCGACCACGGCCATGCGCGGCCCTACGCCCAGCCAAGGCAAGAGTAAGCCGAAGAGTGCTAAGGACGGAATGGTTTGTACTAAGTCGGCGGCGCGGAGTAAGTAACTGCCGGGGCCTGGATGGCGTGCCGTCCAAATTGCGGCGGGCAAACCCAACAAGCAGGCAAAGCCCACGGCCAACAACACAAGTAACAAGTGTTCTCCGGCGGCGGCGGCGATGTTCATTGCAGAGTCTCCAGAAAGCGCCGCAGTTCCGGGTGAGTAGTAGCTTCAATATCGCGGCGCTTGCCGAATACCGCCATCTGGCCGCCCGAAAGAAAGCCGATCCGGTCGCCCATGGCGAAGGCCTCGCGTAAGTCGTGCGTCACGAAGACCGTCGTCGTGGCCAGCGTACGAACCAGTATCTGCAACTCGCGCCGCGTGACGGGGTCCAAAGCCGAGAATGGCTCGTCAAGTAAGAGTAACTTCGGCGACGCAGCCAAGGCCCGCGCCAGCGCGACTCGCTGCTGTTCGCCGCCGCTCAATTGATGCGCGTAGCGAGTTAAGTAAGTGGCCGGTAGACCCGTTCGTTCCAGTAACTCGGCGGCGCGAGTAGCGTCGGCTCCGGCTAAGTGCATTTGCTCTCCCACGCGCCGATGAGGAAACAGCCCCAGATTCTGCGGCACAAAGCCAATCGAGCGGCGCAGCGCATAAACATCCCAATCGGCTACGGGCCGGCCCAACACTTCCAGCGTGCCTGCACTCGTTTCGAGTAAGCGGTTGATCAGCCTGAGTAAGGTGCTCTTACCACTGCCGCTGCGGCCCAGCAAGACCGTGGTTTCAGAAGCGCGAAACTCGGCGTCGATGCCTTTCAAAACACGGTGGCCATCGCGGGTGCAATCGACGCCCGCAAAGCGAATCATACTGATAACTCCACGATCTCCACATACTGCTGCCGGTAAGACGCCGGGTCGCCGCCGGTAAGCAGTGAGCGTATGGCGCCATTCACCACCGCATGGGCGACAACAGCTGCGGCCTCTTGCGGGCCGCCCTGAATGTGTTGCAGGGCCCGACGCACGCGCGTGAGGAGTTCTTCAAGCGTCTCGCCATTGGGTGCCGGCTCGGCAAACCAATCCGCCAATTTGCGCTCGGCCAATTCCGGATCACGAGAGGCAATCTCGCCCCATGTGAGCCCCTCCCAATCGCCAAAGTGCAGTTCGGCTAAGTCCTGCAAGGTCGTGCGGGCGCCGGCGATAAACTCCGCGGTCTCCTGCGCCCTCCTCAACGGGCTCACAAATACGTGTTCCACGCTAAGAGTCGCGAGCGACGCCGCTTGCACGCGACCGGCCTCGGACAGTGGTGGATCCGTGCGCCCAATGAAGCGCCCCGCCAAAGTGGGCTCCGCGTGCCTTACCAGATAGAGGCGCATAGCAGTAGCACAAACCCTTCCACCAATTGGCTCAGCGCGCCGCAGCAATCGCCGTTCACGCCACCCAGATGCCGTTCGAAATAGTCTCGCGCGATCACCGTGAAGCCCGCCGCGCCCACCACCACCGGAAAGGCCACCACGCCCAGCGGCACGGTGATGACGATGGCGATCGCAAACGCCATCACGGCTCGCGGCGTGGTTAAGGTGAGAGCGAACAACTTGCCCGATCCCTCGCCCGCAGGCCTTGAGATCCAAGCCAGCCCAACTTGGGCCGCCCGGCTCAAGGCTCCTGCAGCGGCCATCGTCTCCCATAAGTGACTCCCGGTTTGAGCCATCGCTTGCCAACGAAGGCCAATCGAAAAAATCAAAGCTAAGGCACCAAACGTCCCAATCCGCGAATCCTTTAAAATGGCGAGAATTTTCTCCGGTGGACGGCTGCCGCCGAAAGCGTCGGCACAATCGGCCAAGCCATCCTCATGCAACGCGCCCGTCAACAGCACCATCACCAATACCGCCATCAAAGCGTTGATAGAAGGCGCCACCGCATAGGCCAGCAGCGTGTGCGTTCCCGCCGCCGCCAGCCCGACCAACGCGCCTACCAAGGGAAAGTAAGCCGCCGCTTCACCCGGCGCACACGTCGAGCGGCGGATCGGCAAAACGGTTTGGAACTGCAGCGCCCCCAGCAATCGCGTCAAGTCTGCTTCACCTTCATGGGGCAACCGAACACCATCCAGTACACCTCGCGAGACACCTGGGCCGCATCCTGATTCAGCCGGCCTTGTAAGTCGCGAAACTGGCGCGCTAAGGCATTCTCCGGCACGATGCCGCAGCCCACTTCGTTAGTGACGGCGATGATCGTCGCCGCGCTGGACTGGGCTCTAGTCAGGAACTCGGCGATGCGCGTGGCCATGGAACTCTCCTGTTGTAACAGCAGATTGGTTAGCCAAAGCGTCAGGCAATCGACGATGATTACCGGGTGAGTTACTTCTAGTTTTCTGATCGCCGCCGGTAAGTCAAAGGGCTCTTCACAAGTGGCAAACTCTTCGGCGCGTTCCTGCCGATGACGCGCGATGCGATCGCGCATCTCGTCGTCGTAGGCCTGCGCCGTCGCGACAAACGCGCGGGGCTGCGGCAACGCGCGCGCCAAGGTCAACGCGTAAGTACTCTTCCCACTGCGGCTACCGCCGCCCACCAACACTAAAGCCATGTGCTTCTCCGTTTCGAGCGTAGCAGCAGAATGAAGAACGGCCCGCCGAGCAGCGCCGTCAGTACGCCCACTGGGATTTCCGCGGGTGCCAGAATCATTCGCGCGGCGGTATCGGATACCGCCAAAAAGGCCGCGCCGAAGAGTAACGACGCCGGCAGCAGCACGCGATGGTCGGCCCCGAGCTTCAGACGCAAGGCGTGCGGCACGATGAGGCCGACGAAGCCGATCGGGCCGGTGAGCGCGGTAACCAAACCGGTGAGCACCGAGATGGCAAAGTATCCTCCCCAGATCATGCGTTGGGCCGGCACTCCGCGGGCGGCGGCCCAGTCCTCGCCGACGGCTAGTAAGTTCCATTGCCGCGCATGCCAGAAGAGTAGCGCGATGACGGGCAGTAACATCGCAGCTAGACAACCGAGCGTGGCGTACTCCACCGTCTCAATGCCGCCCATCAGCCAGCGGACAATCACGAGTGATTTGCCAAAGCTACTCACGGTTTGCAGAAACAGAATTAACGCCAGGCAGATACTATTGAGAGTAACTCCGGCCAGCAGCAACGTAAAGCTGGAGAGACGTCCGCCGTCGTTAGCCAAGCTCACGACGCCGACCACGGCGATGGCGGCGCCCACGAAGCCGGCCAGCCACACGCCGTTGAATTGTCCGGCTTCGCCCCAACCCAAACAGATCGCGGCTACCGCACCCAGCGAAGCTCCGCTCGCGACGCCCAAGGTGTAGGGGGTGGCCAGCGCGTCGCGCAATAACGCTTGGCACATCACCCCGGCCACGGACAACGCGCCGCCCGCCAGCAAGCCTAACAATACCCGCGGCAAACGAATATCAAAGACGATCTCTTTGTCCGGCGAGGCACCGGCCCAGGCTTGGGCTAACGAAACATTCGCTGAGCCGATGAGCGGCAACAATAGTGCACTTGCCACTACAGCGATTATCCCCAACACCAACCACCAAGTCTTACTCATAGATGATCACCGGACGAGCAGAGCGATTCTGCTGGATCATCACGTCGACCTCGAACACGTCGCGCAGGCAAGCTTGATTCAATACTGCGGCCGGAGGGCCGTCGGCCACTAATAAGCCTTGACGTAGAATTACGACTCGGTCGGCATGCGCCGCCGCCAGATTCAGGTCGTGGGTTACGGCGATGACTAACATGCCCTCTTCGCGTGCCAAACGTGCGAGCAGGCGGTACAAAGCTACCTGATGCGAAAGGTCAAGAAAGGCGGATGGCTCATCGAGGAGTAACACGCGGGGAGTCTGCGCCAGGGCCGCGGCCAGAATCACGCGCTGCCGTTCGCCGCCGGAGAGCGAAACAAAGTCACGGCACCGATAATTGGTTGAGTCAGTAAGCTGCATGGCGCGCTTGGCCGCTGCTAAGTCAGCTGGAGACTCCACCCAGCCATGCCCGTGCGGCGTACGCCCCATCAGCACGATTTCTTCGGCGCTGAAGGGAAAATTGATCTGCACGTTCTGCGGCAGAAATGAGACTTCGCGCGCCAAGTCGCGCCGGGGCCACTCAGTTACCGCGCGGTCACGATATTGACATTGACCGCTACCGGTTTTGAGTCCAGCTAAGATACCCAACAGAGTCGACTTACCCGCGCCATTGGGGCCTAGTACGGCCACAAACTCAGGTCGCGAGAATTCAGCCGACACCGAGGCCAGCACGGTAGCCGCACCATACTTCATGCCGACGCCGGTGAGGCGATAGATCACGGCTTACCTTGGATCATTCTTTCAAATTCGCGGGCCGCTTCGACCACTCGCGGCCCCGGCACGACGAAGATATCGGAAGCCACGGCGAAAACGCGCCCGTGCTTCACCGCTGCGACCTGGGGCAACTTACGGTAAAGCGCACGGACCTGGGCTAAGTGGCCAGCCGGAACGGCGTCGGTATCGGCCATGTCGCCCATGTCGATGATGACGTCGGGCTGGCGCGCGAGGATCTCTTCGGTGGAGATCTTGGGGTAAGAGATAGGGGCGTCGGCAAAGATATTTTCGCCGCCCGCCAACGCGATTAGTTCATTTAGGTAAGAGTCGCGACCCACGACGACGAAGCCGGTCAACTGACCTGGATTACGTCCGACGACAAACATCGCCTTACGCTTGGCGCGGCCTTGGTTGCGCGCACGAATCAGTTGCAGGTCGCGGCGCATGCGCTCAATAAGCGTCTCCGATCGCGTGGGATCGCCCATCGCTTTGGCAATATTTGAAACGGAGCGTTCGATGGCGACTAAGTCCTTACGCTCGATGGCGGCTACAGCCACGCCGGGTAGGTTGATCTTAGTAGTGGTGGGGTCGAGGATGATCAGATCGGGTTTCAGAGAGGCAATCGCCTCCAAGCTGGGGCGTAAGTAACTGCCGACCTGCGGCTTCTGGCGAGCTTCCGGCGGATAGTGACAGTACTTAGTGACTCCCACCACGCGATCACCCCAACCCATGGCATAGAGCATTTCCGTGGCGCTGGGAGCCAGCGACACGACGCGCTGCTGGGCCAGCATAAGGCCAGTGGCCGATAAAATTAGAAACCAGGTCATAGAAACTCCTTGAGTAACTCCAGCAGGCGCTCGTTGTCCGCGCGGGCGCGCACGGCGACCCGAATGGCCGGGGCATCGACGCCGGGAATGTGAGTGCAATCGCGCACCAGCACCCGGCGCGCCGCGAGCCAGGTAACCAGCGGCGCGGGATCCTGTGTCGTCCACACCAGCAGGTAGTTTGCGGTACTCGCCAGGGGCCGTAAGCCCGGCAACGAAGCCAACTGGTCGGCTAGCCAGCCACGCTCGGCGTTGACGAAGTTACGCGTGTGTTGATGATGATGGGTGGCCCGGATGGCGACCAGAGCGGCGGCCTCGGCCAGGACGTTGACTTGCCACGGCTCGCGCTGCGGCATCATGGCCGGAACGCTTTGGCCCACCAAAGCGCCGACGCGCAGGCCGGGGAGGGCATGCAACTTAGTTAGCGATCGCAGGACGAGTAATTTCTCGTAATGCGGAATTAGCTTGAGCGCTGAGGGGGCGTCAGTGAATTCCAGAAAGCTCTCATCCACTAACAACCGGTGACCTTCGCGTAACTTACTTTCCAACGCTTCGATTGGTAGGATGGTGCCGAAGGGGTTATTGGGGCGGATGACGACCGCGAAGCCGGTTAGCTCTTCCCAGCAGCGGACTAACTTAGCTTGCGGATAGGCGCGATGGAATTCGCTGAAAGTAGGAACCAAGAGAGTAACGGCGGTCGGGAGCACTCGCTTCACAAAGTGGATGAGGTCGGTGGCCCCGTTGCCGGTTAGAACGTATTCAGCGGGTACTGCCCATTGATTGGCCAGAGCGGCGTTCAAGGGATGAGACTGTTG
>JAYVRS010000167.1:0-7879 GCA_043776185.1 Bryobacteraceae bacterium
ACCGCCCCCGCCGTCTCTGAAACCTCGGCCCCGAATCCGCCCACATTGAGCGGGCTGCGGCTATTGATGTTCGCCGTGACGATCACGCCTCGGCCGGCCCCTTGGCTTTCCAGTTTCCCGTCGACATAAAGCTCGGGCGTCGCGCCCGTCCGGTCCACCACGGCCGCGACATGATGCCAGGTGCCATCGTCCAGCCGCGTCCGGCTAGCCACCCACGTGCTCGCCGCACTCCTCGGCATCCCCGCCGCCGTCATTGACAAACGCAAATAGCCCCCGTCCAGCAGCAACGCATAGCCGCCTCCCGCACCCGCGTCGTCGCCTTGCTTATCGATGATCGCTCGCCGGTTCCCCGCCGAAGGAAAATAGCGGATCCACGCCGCTAGTGTGAAGTTGCCCGTCCCCATGTCCAATTCCGGCGCCCCATCGAACGTCCGCAGCCCACCTCCGGCCAGCACCCGGCCGAATTGCGCCGCTGAGCCTGTCTGCCCTGCTACTTGCTCCGCCGTGCCCGATAGATAGTTATTCTGCCCCGCCCGATCCTGCCAAATCACTCCCGAAGTCTCTTCGAACGAATACCAGCCCACCAAAGACCGCTTCGCCGTCACGGGCGAACAAACCGCCGGACGGCACTGCCCGCCCGGCCCGGCCGCCTGCAACCCCAACACCTCAGGCATGCCGAGCGCCCGGCCATAAATCTGCACCTCGTCCAGGTCTCCCACGAACTTCCTCGCACTGGTCTGGTCGCCCCCGATGCGCAGAGGCCGTACCGACAAAATCGCGCCGGAATAGCCTTCAATCGAGACCAAGTGGTAGTCGCTCGCCGACTGTGGGTCAACCGCAAACACCACGCGCGACGCCACCCGGTCCACGCTCACCGAGACAAAATGCCACTCACCGTCGTTGATTTTCTTGAGATCATAGGCGGAAAAACCCTCGTAGAAGTAGGGCAAAGCCGACCCCATCAGCAGTTGCAAATACCCCACCGGCGACACCGCCAATGCCCATCCTTGCGGCGTACTGCAACCTCCCGCCGTTCCAAGACAACGCTTGTCCAGAAACGTGGCCCCCGCCGCCGTGGTGCGGATCCATACACTCACCGAAAAGTTCTGCGTAGGGTAATTGAACGCGGTGCTGTTGGTGACTTCCAGAAAGCTGCTGCCATCGAAACGCAGCGCGGACCCCACCTGCCCGGCAATGGTCTCCGGTCTCCCAAACCACACCGCATCGGGGCCCAACCCGCCCACCGCGGGCGTAGGGCTCGACAACCCGTCAAAGTCGTACCAACCGTCCAGGTTGGTCAAAACCGTCACACAGGCCGTAGCTTGTTCCGGTCGGGGCACACCGGCTCCGATATCCGAGGCTTGCCCTAGCAGGCTAACCGCAAGACAGAACAAGGGACAAATTAGCCGTAGACGAGAGAGTCGCCGGCTTGAGTACATCGCGTGCTGACGGAAGTCAGCACAAAATGCCTCCGAATTTTCCCACATGCGGCTACTATACCCTGACAGGCCCGTCCCAAGATGGAACATCTGGGCCTAAATGCTTAGCCCCCGCATAAAGGTTCTAAGGTTAATCCCTTAGTGCCAGCCCACTCCCCCCAAATGCGCGAGAGACCTACCCCACTCGCGATGAGGCCCCCTACTTGACGATTACCTCGTCCCGATCGTCGCTCCGGAACAACGACGCCGGCAACCCATCGCTGTTCACTAAATTGGCCTCGGCCGGGTTGTTCTCCCACGCATACCGCACCGCTCGCGGATCCAGAGCCTGTGCGCTCGAAACCACCACCGTTGCGCCCTCAATGCGCGCATCCGCCGGCACATACACCCCATCGGCGCCCGCCAGCACGAAACCTTTCAACGGCCCCCCATCGCGAGTCTTGAGGCCCGTCCCCGTATGGCTAAACCACACCCGCATCGAGTTCCCTTCCCGCGTCGACTGCCGGTATAGCGGGCTTGACCATTCAAAGCCACTCTGCTGGTACGCCACATGCCGCGCCACCAGCGCCAACCGCTTAGCCACGTCCTGCTTGTTCTTCGGATGGATGTCCTTGTCCTCGCCAATGTCGTTGATTACGGCCATGCCCGTGCCCCGCAGCGCCAGCGCCTTCGTCTGGCCTTCCTGCACCTTCAGCCAATGCCCATTCTTCGAAGCATTGCCGAAGTTCGCCAGTTGCACCCAGAAAAACGGAAAGTCACCCTGCCCAAACGCCCGCCGCCAATCCTGCACCATGGTCATCAACGCCTCGCCGTAGATGTGGCCTTGACCCCGCCCGGCTTCCGTCTCGCCCTGGTACCAAAGCGCTCCCTTAATGGTGTATTTCACGATCGGGGCCAACATGCCGTTATAAAGCATCGTCGGCTCATGCGGATTCCCCGGACCCATCGGTGCCGCCGGCCGCGGGCCCGTCTTCGCACCCTCTTCCCACTTCTTCAACCGTCCCTCAAACTGAATCTGCGCGTCCGGATACTTCGCAATCACGTCCGCCCAAAACGTATTGAACGGGGCCAAACGAGCATTCGCGCTCAGTGCGGGGCCACTAATCCAGGCCGAAATCGGCGTCCCGCCCCACGACGTATGGATCAGCCCCATCGGCACTTTCAGATCCTGATTCAGCTGTCGCCCAAACAGATACATCACCGCCGAGAAGCCCTTCACGGTCTCCGGCGTGCAAACCACCCACTTGGCATCGACATCGTCCACTGGAACGGGCGACGGCTTGCGCGGCACATGAAACAAACGAATCTCCGGCGACGTCGCCCCGGCAATCTCCTGCGCGGCGTTATTGGATTGCTGCACCATAAACTGCATGTTCGATTGGCCTGACCCCACCCAAACATCGCCGACCAGCACATCCGCAATCGTGACCACGTTGTTGCCCCGAATGGTCATCTCAGACGGCGCGCCCGCCGTCATCGGCGCCAGCCAAACCTCCCACCGCCCCAAGGCATTGGCCGTCGTCTGCACCGTCTGACCCCGAAAGCCCACCGTCACCGATTCGCCGGCGGAAGCACTGCCAAAGATCCGCACCGGCGCATCCCGTTGCAACAACATATGATCGCTAATCAGGCCCGGCAACTTCACATCGCCAAAGCACAGCAACCCGCCCAGCAACAAGCCGGCCAACATTTTCAATTTCATAATGAGATACTCCGTGGGAAAAGTCGCCAAGCCTCAGCCCAGCCACGCTATTATAGCGTCACCCTATCGAGCTTTGACAAAGAGAAAATAGTCGTGGGCGGCGCGCGCTATCTCGGCGATCACCCGCTCCCGCAGCGCTACCGGAGCCTCCGAGGCCTTCACGAACACCGCGATGGCGACATGTCCCGCATCGCCGGGCAATCGAATAATACCCACATCGTTGGTCGTCCCGCCGATCGAGCCGGTTTTGTGCATCACGACGGTGCCCGCCGGCAGTAACCCCTTCAGACGCGATTCGCCCGTGTCGCAACGCCGCATGATATCCAGCAGTAGGCCCGTCGACTTGGACGAAAGCGTCTTGCCGAGTGCCAGCTTTTGTAATAGAAGCGCCATGCCATCGGGCGTCGACGAGTCGCGAGTATCTTTATTAAACGCGCTGGCGTCCGCCCGCCAATTCTCAATCATCGTCTTGGTCGGGCCGCTGATCGTCAGGCCTTTCACGTCCAGCGCTTTGAGCCTTTGATTGACGGCCTCCGGTCCGCCTACCTCGCGCAGTAACACATCGGTGGCTGAGTTATCCGAAATGCGTAACATCAATTCCAGTAAGTGACGCACCGATAACGCCACCCCAGGCTGTTCCACGCCGGGCGGATTGAAAAGGCTCGTTAGATTGCCTGACCCCGGATGATAATCGCTCAGCTCAATCGTTACCATTCGCTCCAGCCGCTCCTGCCCCTCATCGACGCGCCGTAGTAACTCCACCGCGATCGGCACTTTGAAGCTACTCGCCATCGGAAAGCTTTCGCCGCCATTCAACGTCGCCCGCCGGCCCGATTCCACATGGATCGCCGTAGCCCCGATCGTGCCAGAAGGCAATTTGCCAATTCGCTCGAATTCGGCTGAAAGCGGGTCCAAAGCCTGAAAGGCCAGCGTGAGGATGAACAGGGTAGTCATAGGCATACGGCTATTCTAGCTATCCTGGAGTTTGGGGCCGATCATTCTTTTCGATGGCGCGTGCAACCTCTGCGAGGGATCGGTGCAGTTTGTCATTCGCCATGACGCACCCGCCCGCTTCCGTTTCGCCTCCTTGCAGTCCGAGGCGGGTCAGCGTTTGCGCGCTCAGCACGGTGTCCACGTCGATAGCGTCGTCCTCATCGAAGATGGCCGAGCCTATGTCGAGAGCGAAGCGGCCTTACGCATCGCCCGCCATTTAGGAGCGCCCTGGAGTTGGCTTCAATTCGCCGCTGTCGTGCCGATCAGCTGGCGAAACGCCGTCTACCGCCAAGTGGCGCGCCACCGCTACCAGTGGTTCGGCAAGCGCGACCTCTGCTGGCTGCCCACGCCCGAGCTAACGCATCGCTTTCTTACTTAGGAGCCTTCCGCGTCCACTCCGTTACCCAGTCAATCACCGACGAATACCAAAGCTGAGCATTCTGCGGCTTCGTAATCCAATGCCCCTCATCCGGATAAATGAGCAACTTCGAAGGCACCTTCATCTGCTGCAAGCCGGTAAACAGTTGCAGACCCTGCCCATATGGCACCCGGAAATCCTGCTCACCGTGAATCACCAAAGTCGGCGTCTTGAAATTCGACACATGATTACTCGGTGACCACTTCGCGTAGCTGTCCGGATTCTCCCAGGGCATCCCCTTAAATTCCCACTTGGTGAACCAAAGTTCCTCAGTCTCGCCGCCCATGCTTTTCAAGTCATATACGCCCGCATGCGAAACAAAGGCTTTAAACCGGTCCGTATGGCCCAGCATCCAATTCACCATGTAGCCGCCATAACTGCCGCCCGCCGCCGCAAACCGATCCGCATCGGCCCACGGTTGCTTGGCCGCATAATCCACCACAGCCATAATATCTTCGTAGACCTTGCCGCCCCAATCGTCACTAATGTCATCGGTGAATTTTTGCCCGTATCCAATTGATCCACGAGGATTTGGCATTACGACTACGAAGCCAGCTGCAGCTAATACTTGAGGATTCCAGCGGAAGCTCCAGCTCTGTCCCCAAGCGCCCTGCGGCCCGCCATGAATCAAAAACAGCACCGGGTATTTCTTCGTCGCGTCGAACGCCGGCGGCTTCACCACAAAGCTCTGTACCCGCGCCTTCTCCGAGCCTTCCACGGTGAAATCCTCCATCGGCGTCAGTTGATACTGCTCCAAAATCGCCGTGCTCGAATTCGACAAATTCACTGGCTCGCCGCCCGTGTTAGCCACCCGAAACACCTCCAGCGGTGCCGACCCGGAATTCTGCGAAAAGATCATCGTCTTGCCGTCCGGCGTAAACTGCACATCGTCCACATGGGTCTTGCCCCCCAAAATGATGCGCGCCGCGCCGCCCGCCACGGGCACCATCTGCAGGTTCGTGCGCCCCCGGTCCTCCACCACATAGAACAAACGGCTCGAATCCGGCAGCCAGGTGAACGACTGCACATGCCGGTCCAGCGATTGCGTCAACACCTGACTCTTGCCGCTCTCCCGCTCCATCAGCACCAGTCGCCAACGGTCACTCTCATACCCCGCGCGCTCCTGCGTTCGCCAAGCCAGATACTTCCCATCCGGCGAATACTGCGGGCTCACATCCGCCCCCGGGCTCAAGCTGATCTTGCGGCTCTCCCCGCCCTCCGCCGACACGGCAAACAGATCGCTGTTGGTGCTCGTCGCCGGGTCCGGGTCCAGATTGGTCACATAGCAAACCTCCTTGCCATCGGGCGAAATCGTGTAGTCATCCGGACCGCCCAAAGAGAACGACGGCACATCGCGATTCCCCGGCGTCAAGTCGCGCACCTTGCCGCCACCCGTCGCCACGATCATCAAATGCTTACGTCGCGCGCCCACCCAACCGTCCCAATGCCGGTACAGCAGGCCCGTAATCACCCGCGCCTTTACCTTGTTATTCTTCTCTGCTTCCAGCTTGGCGGCATTGCAGGCCTCATCGGCGCAATCCGGATACACCTCACTCACGAAGACGAGTTGCTTGCCATCCGCCGATACCGTTACGCCGTTGGCCTCGGTCGTCAGCGTGGTCACCTGCTTGGCATCGCTGCCATCGGCGTCCATCGTCCAGATCTGAGACGTGCCCGAGCGCGTCGAAATAAACGCCAACCGATTGCCGCCCGGCACCCAACGCGGGCGGTCGTTATTGCTCTGGCTGGTAATCGCCTTCGGCGTTCCGCCCGCCGTCGGCACCACGTAGATCTGCCGCGAACTGGTGTTGCCCGCCAAGTCAATCCGGCGCACCGTATACGCCACTAACTTCCCATCCGGCGACAACGCCGGCTCGCCCAAGCGATCCAGCTTCATCATCGCGTCAAAGGTGAACGGCAGCTTCTGAGCCCATGCCGAGGTGAACAGCAATGCAAAAACAGGCAAAATGCGCATCACCCTCAATTCTACGCCCCCCGGCGAATCCGCGCCATTTCAGGAAATTAATCAGCTTGGCCACGCTGCCTACGGGCGGCTTGCAGCACGCGGCGCAATCCCGCAATGTGCGTACCGAGCGAAAAGCGGGACCGCGCCTCCTCTACCGCAGCGAGGGGGATCGGGTGCGGATGGGTAAGCGCCTCGCGCACGCAACTCGCCAACTGGGCCACATGGCCCGAAGTAAAGTGCCAGCCCGTCGTTCGAGGTGTGACGATTTCGGCCAAGCCGCCGACCGAGGGGACAATGGCCGGCAAGCCACGCGTCACAGCTTCGATGGCGACCAAGCCCAACGGTTCGGCCCAGCGTGAGGGCACCGCTAGGGCCCAGGCGCGGGCGTACTCTGGCTCCAGGTCCACCGGGTCACGAAATCCCAGAAAGTCGGCAGCGATGCCTAGCGAGGTGGCCAGCCCCTCCAGTTCGCCGCGAAGCGGACCCTGGCCGGCGAGGCGCAGCCGCGCTCCCGGAAAATCCGGGGCAACTTGGGCAAAGGCGTACAACAGAAGGTCGATGCCTTTCTCGTGGTCGAGCCGCCCGCAACAGAGCAGCGTAGGGGTAGCGCCCGGCCTGCGGACAAAATCGGGGAGCGGTGGCGCCACCGGCAAGGGTAAAGAAGTTGAGATGATGCCATCCCTGGCTAGCTCCTCCCGCACCCAGTCGCTGCAGGCCAGCACGTGATCGCAGCCGCGGACGACGCGCCGGATCAGGGCGTAGCGCGGCTGATCGCGCAACCAGCGCGGCACACTGAGGCAGCCTGAGCGCAGGCAATTCAGCCCCGCGCGCAAATCGCAATGGGTGCCGTCAGGTAGTAACTTCGTGCTTTGGGGGCAAATCACTTTATAGTCCGACACCATCAGGACCCTGGGCACGGCGCCCAGCGCGAACACCGCCGCCGGCGAAAGCTGCAAGGCGAACATGTTCACCCAGGCGACATCCGGTCGGAACTCCCGCACCGCCCGCCGCACCGTGGCCGCGGCCAATGGATTGGCGATCTGCAAGACAGCCTGACCCGCTCGCTGCTCCGTGCCATAAGCGACGTAATCCGCCAAGCCATCGCCCGCCGACCCCACACTGCTCACCACCAGCCGCACTTCGTCGCCCGCCGCCAGCAAGCCCTCCCGCACCCGCAACGCATGGCTCTCGGCGCCGCCGCGGCCCCGGTTCCAATCCAGCATCAGCAGGACGCGCACGTTGTCTCCGCCGACAGTATCGCTTCCAGGCTGCGTCGGCCATCCTCCAACGTGGCTGAAGATTCGCCGTTCACAAAGGCCTGCAGTGCGCCGCGATAAGACGGGTCATAGGATGGGCGCGCC
>JAYVRS010000168.1:0-7877 GCA_043776185.1 Bryobacteraceae bacterium
AACTAGGAGACCTTCCGGGCGCCCGTACGGCTTACTTGGCTGCCAGGGCCGCCGGTGGCCCCGCCGAGGCAGACCCGGCCATCGCGCTACTGGACATGGCTGCGGGCGCCTTCGAGCCCGCGCGCCAGCGATTGCTGGAACTTTTGAAAACGCATGACACGGTGGCGGCGCGGACGTTGCTCGCCCAGTTGGAGTCGCGCCCCGGTGCTCCGTCGCCCGAAAACGCCATTCCCCACTATCTGCAGGTTCTCAAGCTGGACCCCTCCAATGGGATAGCCCTCAACAATTTGGCCAACCTCATGGACCGTTTGAATAAACTGGAGGATGCCGCTGGTTGGGGCCAGAAGGCCGTGGCAGCGGCTCCGGCGAGTCCGGCGGCAGCCGACACGCTTGGCTGGATCTATTATCGGATGGGCAAGCACGATGCGGCCGTTTCCTACCTTCAGAATTCCCTCAAACTGATGGACCGGCCTCTAGCCCATTACCACCTCGCCGCCGCTCTCGCCAAGGCCGGGAACGCCAGGGAGGCTCGCGAGCAATTTGATATCGCTCTTCGCCAGGACCCCAACTCGCCACTAAAGGCTATAGTGGGCCCCGTTGTTGAATCTGGCCACCGCTAGCCTCGGCCTCAGGATTTCGAAAACTTGATTTCTAAATCCCCGTAGATCTGAAATCGCCATCGAGCCGCGACCGGAGGGAGCGGGCCATTTCCAACATCGACAAACTAGCTATGAAATGTGGTTCCCGCCCGCTCGATGGGAACGTTCCGTAGCCAAGGCGGCTCAAAGCAAACCTTGTCACGCGGCTGCGGTACTTAGTTGCAAAGGCTATTCGTTGCCAAGTGGCTAATTCCCTGGGTCAATAAACCAGCAACATATATAACTTACGTGGCTCGAGGCCCTGCCGATTCACATACTATCAGTACCGGTGCATCGCGGCGGCCCGGCACCTGTCGGTATAAGCTCAACAAGCTGGGTGCGCTGCCTCGCATAAACGGAAGATTCGCCACGCGAGTGATCATTTTTTCATATCTTTTTCAGCGCGGGTAGCTCTTGCTGTACCTCAGCTAGTAAGGGCATGGATGGGACTACCATTACCCCTCCTACCTAAAACAGGAACCGCCAAACCCAACCCCATCGTGAGAGACTGGCGGCTCTCAGATCCACGCGGACCGGAGCATCATACTAGTGGCTAAGTCGAACTAATGATTTAGCATACGTACCAACACATGTCGGCTAAGGCAATTGCTCCGCTTGGACTGCCGCGCCCCCGGTCTCGTAACTACGAGGTACGTGCGCGCCTGGTTTACGAACCATTGCTCCTGTTCCTGGCGTAGTACCAACCAGTTTGTGTCAGCACTCCCCCTATTTGCGCCATTACGACTCCTTCATTTAATTCCTTGACAAACTAAGTTAGTGGCGGTACCCTACGGTTACTTTGGGTAGTACACCCCAAAACTAATCGGAGGACTAATGCGTTTACTGCTAATTTCTACACTCTCGGTCTCAAGCCTGCTAGCCCAGTCCCTTGCGCCATCTTGCCCCACTTTCGGATTGCTGCCCGTAACATTTGGCGGAATGGGCATCCCCAATACTTCGGTCTGCCAGACCACCTTTACGGACACTGGCGGCGCGCTCATAACGATAGGCCTTACTGCCACTCCACGCCCGCCCGGCACGACTGTTACGGACGATGGTGCAGGCTCCTATCGCGCTGAAGCGGGTCTGGGTGCGCCGGCACCTTTAGGTCTTTGGAACTTCAGCTTTTATGCCAATATTGCCAATAACAGTTTGGGACACACTTACTTGTTTGATTTGGCCTATGATACGGATTCGAGCAACACGAATGCCGTCGGGACGTTGGGCCATCTCCAAGTCCTCGTTGGTGGAAACTCAACGGTCCAAAATTCCTTTAATCTTGGTTTTGGCTTCATCAATGGTGGTGGACCTGGGACGACTGTGCCAAGCCCCAACATCCTTTATGATGCAAACGCGGTGGGTCTTTACACGTTCTCTCTGCAACTTACCAACGTTGCCAACCCGTTGGCCACGGGCGGGGTTAGTATCCAGGTTCAAGCCGATACTCCGGAGCCTGGCACCTACGCGCTAGTAGGCTTAGGCCTCGCGGCTGTCGTGGCACGCAGCAGGCGACGCGGAGTCAACTAAGTAACTTCGACCGCGTAACGTATCTATCCCTTCTGCTTGACCTTCCTAGCCCACGGCGTCAGCCGTGGGGCACGAACCGCTCAACAATGTGCCCACGGCTTACGCCATGGGCTAGGAGAGCGAGTCCATTGGCCGGGAACAAATCAAGGGTCCAGGCACTAGTACTTCGACCGCGTGGAAAGTAAGCTCCTGGCGAGACGGAATCCGACTGGCCTGTGCAGCCCCCGATGCTAATCGGGGGGTGTGTATCTGCGTCGCACTGGATCGAGGCCTCCCACCAATAGGCTTGGACTTATCAATGAAAGCGGTCACGGCGACGTCGCAGTACAGAGTACTCGCGGAAGGTCACCCCCCGATTGTCATCGGAGGCTGCAGAGCCGAGTCGCGCGCCGTGCCCTCGGGAAAGGCTTTTTCAAGCGGTCCCGGCACTAGTGCTCCGACCCCGTAGTTTCTAACTTCTCTCTAGGCCGCTTAGTAGCCCACGGCGTCAGCCGTGGGGCACGAACGGCCTTAGAATGCGTCCCACAGCTTACGCTGTCGGCTAGAGGGGATCCTGAAAGGCAACCCGCAAACGTTACAAACCACGCGGTCGCGGTACTAGTTCAAGGCGGCTTGGAAAATATCTTCGATAAGATCAGATGGTCCGCCGCTCCTGCAGAACATGTTAAAAGCTGTTCGTGCCCAACAACGAAGGCCGCATAAATGGGCCGTCGGCGAACACTGCATCCCTAACTTTCCCTCCAGAGCCTTACCATAGGACTAATGCGACTCTGCTGTTCGCTTATCCTCGCCTTTCATGCGCTCGCCCAAAGCCCCCCCCCGTCCGGCGTGATCGAGGGCAGCGTCATTGACTCCGCCACGGGCGAACCCATTCGCAAAGCGAACGTCACGCTGGTGGCGATTCCCATTGTGATGGGCATTCGCACCGCGGGAGGCATGCTGGGCGGTGACCTTTACGATCCCAGGATGATGCCCGCCAATCGCCTCGCCAACGCTCCCCCGGCGCTCCTGACCACTGATGCCAATGGCCGTTTCCGCGCGGTGCTCACTCCGGGCCGCTATGACATTCGCGCCGAGCGCAATGGCTACATGCCCACTCCGGCTGGCATTACGACCCTTTCCCTCATCCCGGGCGAAACCTTGAAGGGCATTACCCTGAAGCTCACTAAGCAAGCCATCATCACCGGACGCGTGGTCGATGCGGAGGGGGAGCCTCTGGCCGGTGTCCGCATTCAATGCCTGCGCTGGACCACGATGGGCCAGAACGGCCAGCGCGTGCTCACCCCGCAAAGCAGCAGTGGCACCGACGATAAGGGTGAGTACCGCATCTTCGGAATCCCCCCTGGCCAGTACATCGTCTCCGCCGATGCCAGTCCTTTGATGCCGCAGCAAACGGCCGACGCGTACGTGACCCACTTCGCCCCCGGCGTCACCGACTTCGCGAAGGCCCAAGCCGTCGTCCTCGCGCCCGGCGCGGTCAGCGAAGGCATCGACTTCCGCATGCGACGGGTAAACGTCGTCGACGTCAGCGGCAAGGTGACCGGTGCCAGTGGGCTCGGCGGAATGATGGTCTCACTGCTGCCCCGCAACCCGGCCCTGTACATGGTGATGTCCCGGCAGTATGCCGCGCCGGTGCATCCAGATGGCAGCTTCACGCTACGCAGCGTTCCGCCAGGCGCCTATGTCCTCCACACCGCCGGCGTGTCCAGTCAGACGCAGCAGCGCTTTTCGGGGCACCTCGATCTGGACATCGCCGGCCGCGACCTCAGCGGACTCGCCGTTGCCCTCCAGCCCGCCATCACCCTGACGGGGCGAATCCGCTCTGACGGACCTGCGCCCCCTGACGGACCCGGGCCGCTGGACTCGCTCGGCCTCTGGTTTCAACCGGAGGCAGGCGGTTTCGCGAGCGGTGCCAGTACCCGCGTGGACTCCCAAGGCCGCTTTACCGTCGCCTCGCTCGACCGCTTGCGCTACCGGGTGCAAATTGGCGGCCTGCCGAAAGGCTATTACATGAAGTCGATCCAGGTAGCTGGCGTCGAAAGGGCCGAAAGCGTGCTCGACCTTACCGGCGAGTTAGGCGAATGCCTCGTCACACTCGAACGCGGCACCACCGAAGTAATCGGCAAAGTGCTCGATAAGCAGGAGCGGCCAGCCTCCGATGTGCAAGTGATCGCGGTGAACGCTCGCGGCGAAATCGTGCGCGGCGCCAGCACGCTCATCGATGGCCAATACCGCATTGCGGAACTGCCCCCCGGCACCTACCGCATTTTCCCTGTGATCGACGCCGATATCTCCGACCCCAGTACCCTGGACCGGCTGGCGGCCGCCGCCGTCAAGGTCACGCTCGCCAAATCTGCCCGCCAAACGCACAATCTGGAAGTGCCGTAACCCGCGCTCAGTTGTTGCGAAAATTGGCGGATTTGGCTTCCCAGGGTCCGTGGAGAATGCGCAACTTGGGCCGGGCGCTGCGGAGCGCGGCGAGCCCCTTGGCCGTTACCGCGGTCCCCTTAAGGTCCACCTCTTCGAGACCCGGAAACGTGGCGAGAATGCCGGCCGCTTCGTCGTCGACGCGGTCGCAACCTTCGAGCTTCAAGCGCTGAAGCTTGGTTAAGGCCTTCATCTTCTGCAGGCGGGCGGGCGTGACGCTCATGGCGCTGACGGTGGCAAAGCGGGTGCCTTCGGAGCCTACGCCGATCGAGTTGCAGCCAAAGCGCAGTTCCCGAAGCTGGGTGAGGGTGACGATGGCTTCCAACCCCACATCGGACATGTTGATGGACCAGACATTGGAGTCAGTGCCTTGGCGGCCACTCAAATCGAGGAAGGTGAGGCCGGGCATTTGGCGCAGTGCCTGCAAACCAGCGTCGCCGATTTCGTTGCCACCGATGGAGAGGGCCTTCAGGTTCGTGAGCGTAGTGAGCCGCTCGAGCCCCACGTCGGTGAGCATTAGGGAGCCGAGGTCGAGCGTTTCGAGCGTCGTGATGCCGGCCATATGGTCAAGTGCCGTGTCGCTCGACTTAGTGCCGTGCAGCAGGAGCCGCTTCAGGCGTTTCCAGTTCTTGATGGCCGCGACGCCTTCGTCGGTGACAAACTCGGCGAAGCGCAGATCGAGCTCTACGATGCCGGGCAGCGAACGCAGCTCCTGCATGCCCTGGTCCGTGACGCGCGTCAGCGAGAGGTTGAGCGAGGTGAGGGCAGGGAAGCGAACGAGTTTGCGGAGGTCAGCGTCGGTCACCCAACTGGCCCGGAAGTCGATGGCCGTGACGCGTCCGGTGGCGTCTTTGGTCACGCTACCGCCGGCGTTTTCGATCCATTGAGTATCGGTTGCACCGGAGTCGGCGGCAGGCAATAGGACCGCGATCGCCAAAGCGAGCAGCATGACAGGTTTCATCCTAGCGGGTCCTCCGGTACGGCAAAGCGGAATCGCGATCGAAGACGATGCGGCAATTGGGCAGGGTCTTTTTTAGGTCGTCATAGCCCTTCTCCGAAACGAGCGTGTGATACAGATTGAGCGAAGTAAGTCCAGGCAGGGCCTTCAATGAAGCGACGCCCTGATCCGTGACGTTGGCATTGTCCAAGCTTAACTCCCGCAAGGCGGGAAGGGCCTGCAAGACGACCAGCCCCTTGTCGTCGATGGCGCTGTAATCCAGGTTCAGCACGGTGAGGTTCTTCAGCGAGGCCAGCACGGTCGTAGTCGCGCCGCCCGCACGGGTGCGAAACATCGAGATGCGCTCCAGGTGAACGAGGGGTTTCAGCGCGACCATGGCGTCGTCAGTAAAGCGAGTCTGATTCAGGTTGAGTTCGCGAAGGTGAGTCAGCTTGCCGATAGGGACGAGCGAGTCGTCGCCAATGTCGGTGCCGGCTAAATGCAGTGACTCGAGCTTCTGCAAGCCGGCGATCTGTTTCATACCGGCGTCACTGATCTCGGTATAGCTGAGCCGCAGGCCCGTGAGTCCGGCCAGCTTGCCAATGGCCGGCAAGGCACGGTCATCCAGACGCGTGGCGCCCAAGTCGAGCTCACGCAAGTTGGGCAGCGCGGCCAACTGATCCAGCCCGGGGCCTTCCACCAGTGTGCCGGCCAAGCGCAACACTTCGAGCGTGACGAGTTTCGCTAGCGTCGACAGGCCCGCATCGGAGACCGTCGTATTGCTGAGGTCCAGCAAGCGCAAGCGCGGCAAGCTGGCCAGCGCTTGGACACCCAGGTCACCCACTTGCGTGGCCTGCAGGTGCAGTTCTTCAAGCTGGGTCAACTTCGCTAGAAACAAAAGTTGGGCATCGCTTATTGGCGTGGCCGCGAGGTCGACGATACGCAGGTGGCCGTCCACGAGCGAGGCCTTGCCGCCAATCGCATTCACCCAGGCGGCGACGCCTTCTTCGGTGTCGGCTGCGGGACGGGCGGCGCCCGAGTCTTTGGCCCGCGCGCTGGCGGCGCCGACAAACTGCACCCTGGCTTGGGGCAGCGCCGCGCGCAGAGCCTCGACGCCATTGCTGGTGACACGGCTGTAGCGCAGATCAATGTCGGCCAACTGGGGAAGGGAAGCGAGCCGGGCGACGCCGGCATTGGTGATGCGGGTGCGGTAAAGGTCCAGGGCATGCAGGTTAGCCATGCCAGTGAAGATGTCGAGGCTTGCGTCAGTGGCGAGCGCGCCGCGCAGGTTGAGCACGCGCATTTTGGTGAGCTTTCGCAAAGCCGCGATGCCCTTGTCAGTGACGCGCGCGCCGGAAAGGTCCAGCTCTTCGAGTTCGGTCAGCTCGGCCAAGTGCCGGACGCCCTCGTCGGTCACCAACGTGTCGCGCAGCAGAAGCCGGCGCAACTGCTTCAGCCCCGCCAGCGACTCTATGCCGGCGTCAGTGAAGGGCGTGTTGTTCAGGTCCAGGCTGCGCAGGTTGACGAAGCTCGACAGGTTGGCCTTCGATAAGCTGCATTGTCCACAGCGGATTTCCTTCATCTTCGTGAGGCCGCGCAGCGCTTCGATGCCTTTGTCATCGATACTGATGTGGGTGGCAAAGTGCCAGCCCACGTAAAGGCGTTCGAGGTTGGTGAGTTTGGCGAGGCTTTGGAAGACGTCGTTGGCGTTGGTGTTGCCCTCGCCGGGGTTCCAGACGGGGCCGGGAAGAAAGAGGTCCCGCAGATGGGTGAGGCCGGCCAGCTTGACGAACTCGGTGGGCGGCATGACCGTACCGGTGAGGTCGACGCCTAGGATGCGCACCTCGCCCGCCGGCAACTGACTCAGGTCGCGAATGGGCTGGCGCTGGCCTTCAATCGTCAGCACGCCTTCCCAGCGCAGCACCCACTCGGCGGTGTCGCGTTCGGAAGCCAACGCGAATGCCGGTAAGAGGAAAAGTAAAAAGGTGCGCATCTTAGGCAAGCAGACTACTGATCTTCTTGGTCGCCGTGGGGAACTTGCCGACGCCGGCCTGGACAATCTCGTCGGCCACCGTCAGGTAGACGTCGCCCGAAGTACCGGTGACGCGGGTGTGCCGGCCCTTGGCGATCTTCCCCACGCCGCCGGCCACCAACATCGCGAGGCCGCTGTTCTTATGCGGATTCGCCTCGGCGTGTTCATGGACGAAGATCAGCGCGGTGCGATCAAACACGGTGCCATCGCCCTCCGGAATCGACTTCAGCTTGGCGATCAGGTAGGCGAACTCCTCCACGTGCCAACGGCAGATATCGCGAAGAACGCGCTGGCCTTCGGCTCCATCGGCGCCGCT
>JAYVRS010000169.1:0-2400 GCA_043776185.1 Bryobacteraceae bacterium
CTGAATGTTCCGCCTTCCGTGCGCCTGCTGATCAATAACCGCGAACCCGATCAGCGCGGCAGTACGGTGAACATCAGCGGGAACCTGGTCGACGTACTCGCCGATCCCACGCGGGACCGCTTTTTTGTCCTACGCCAGAACACGAACGAAGTCCTGGTCTTCGATGGCATTACCTATCAACAGATCGCTACGCTCAAGACCGGCAATACACCGACGCAAATGGCGATCAGCTTTGACCGGCGTTGGCTGGTGATTGGGGCCGACAACTCGCAAATCGCGCACGTCTACGACCTCGAAACATTACAACCCTCGGCCCCGATCGTGATGCCGATCGGCCACTATCCGCGTTCGGTGGCGGCCGCTGGCCGTACCATGCTGATCGCTTCGCGAGTGGGGCCCATCCACACCATTGACCGCGTTGACTTGGCGGCGCGGGTGGCCACCGAACTGCCCACGCTGGGCGTGTGGGAGAACAACATCGACGTCAACACGACGCTGGTCGCGTCCAGCAACGGTAGCCGCATCCTGGCGGTGCAATCGACCGGCGGCATGCTGCTCTATGACGGCAACGCCGATACCTTCACCATCTCGCGCAAGGACTACACGGCGCTATCGGGAGCTTACGCGGCTTCCAGCTTCGACCAGTTTGTGGTGGGCAATCTGATGTTCAACTCCTCGCTGGTGGCGACGCGGCGCTTTGACTCCGGAGCCGGCCTACCATCGGGCTTCGCCTTTGTGGATCAAACCGGCATCCGCACTACGGCTGCGGCCCCGGAGGCGCCCGGCGTCATACAGCGCGTCAATCTCGCCTCGGGCGCCGATCAACGCGCCACGCGCCTCATTGAAGCCCCGGTACTTTCCTCGCTCTTGCTGCCCTTTACGCGCAGCATTGCCGTGCTTCCGAGCCGCACCAACCTGATTGCACTCACCGTCTCCGGCTTTACCGTGCTGCCGTGGAATTACGATGCGTCCGTCGCCTCGCCCAAGATTGAGCGAGTGGTCAATTCGGCTGATGGCCAACGTCCGGTGGCCCCGGGCGGTTTGATTTCGATCGCCGGCCAGAACATGAGCCCCATCAACGTTGCCACCAAACAGATCCCCTTGCCGACTGCGCTCGGCGAAAGTTGTCTGACGGTGAATGGCATTCCGGTGCCGCTCATCTTCGTCAGTGAAAAGCAGGTGAATGCTCAATTGCCCTTCAATATCGACGGCAATGTGACGATGATTCTGCGGACGCCAGGTGGCGTCAGCGACAACTTTAACCTCCAGATTTTACCCAATGCTCCCGGCGTCTTCCGTCAACAAGTGGAAGGCCTGGGCGAGGTGCCGTCGATCGTCAATATCCGCAACGGGGGCTTGGTAACCGGCTCCAATCCCGTCAAGCGCGAGGACCGCATCACCATCTTCCTCACCGGTTTGGGCCGTACTTCGCCGCAGATCGTGGAGGGCCTGCCCTCGCCCGATTCACCGCTGGCCAACGCGTTGGTGGAGCCCAAGGTGTCCCTGGGTGGTCATCAACTGCCGATTGAATTTGCGGGCCTTACCCCCGGACAAGTCGGCGTCTATCAGATCAATGCGCGCATTCCGGTGAACGTGCCGACGGGGCTGGAAGTACCGCTCACCATCGAACAGGGTAGCGTGACGACCTCGGTGCTGGTTCGCGTCATCAACTAGCCGACGGGCCCGTGTGAAATCGGGTAGGCGGAGAAGGAAACAAGAATCTTTCATGAACAGTTTGCTCCAATTGCGTGCAGCCGCCGTGCTGATGATGCTAGCGGCCAGCCCAGCGGCGTTAGCCCAAAAATGGGAAATCGGTGGAGGGGCCGGCGGAAGTTTTTACACCGGCAAAACCGTCTCCCGAGCGAACCTCACCGCCAATGCGAAGTTCAATTCGGGTTGGGGCGCCACGGGTTACGCGGGCCATAACATGTACAAACTGGTGGGCGGCGAAATCCGCTACTCGTTTTTGAAGAACGACGCCAAACTCTCTTCGGGCTCCTCGCAGGCGGTGTTCGGCGCGAACGCCCATGCGATTCACTATGACGTCCTACTGCACGCCACGGGGGCGGGCTCATCCATCCGGCCTTTCGTCGCCGTCGGCGGGGGCATCAAAGTGTTTCAGGGCACCGGACGCGAAGTGGTGGCGCAACCGTTGGGTAATCTGGCCTTTCTCACCAAGACCAGCGAGTACAAGCCGCTACTCACGTTTGGCGCGGGCGTCAAGCTGAACGTCTCCAAGCGGGTCGGCTTTCGGGTCGAGGTGAAAGACTATTTCAGCCAATTCCCCAAAGAAGTGATCGCTCCGGCGAGCGGCTCCAAACTGAGCGGCGACTGGATCCATAACTTCGTGGCCATGGTCAGTGTTTCGTTACTGTTGTAAATTGCCCGCGTGGTTAAACT
>JAYVRS010000170.1:0-2398 GCA_043776185.1 Bryobacteraceae bacterium
CCGGCCAACATCACCTTCATCATGGAGCCAGGCCGCGCCGGCGTGGTGCGCCAAGCCGGCACCAACCTTTACACAGGCACCGCCAATAACACCGGCAACCCCGTAAATGTGATTCTTTCGTCGTTGCAAGCCATCAACATTCCCAATACGGTCCGCGTCTATATGAACTTTCGCAACGCCGACCAACGCGGCGTGGTCTATCCGGTACCCGTCACGCCCAACAACAACAACGAAGGGCTATACGACATGATCCTCGACGAGCCCCGGGGCCTGCTGTACCTTTCCAATTCTGGTTTCAACCGCGTCGAGGTGTTCGATACGCGAGGGCAGAAGTTCCTGGCCCCAATTGAGGTTGGCCAGTTGCCCCATATGATGGCGATGTCGCTGGACGGATCGCAACTTTACGTCGGCAACACGGGTGGCGAGTCCATTCAGGTGGTGGATCTGGCTTCGCGCCGTCTCGTCGAGAGTGTCATTTTCCCCGCCCTCCCGCGCGCCGGCAATCAGGCGGTGATTCGCCCGGTGGCGCTGGCTATGTCGATCTCTGGATTGCAGTTTATTATGTCCAACGGCGGTTTCTGGCGTGTAACCGGGTCCGAAGCGGTGCCCCGTCAAGCGAACTCGGTTACGCCCGCCACTATTCCCGGGCCTCAATACATGGCCGCCTCTCCGGACGGTCGGCAGATCATTGTCCTGGGCGGCAGCGGTATCGGTTATCTTTACGATGGCCTCATCGACAACTTTACGGCTAGCCGCGTCATCTACAACACCCAGCCGCCGCTGAGCTACTTTGGCCCGCTCGCTGCCGCGCCTGGTGCCGGCTACTTCCTAGCCGGCGGACAAATTCTGAGCCCGTCGCTCACCCCTATCGGTGGCGCTGAGCGGCCCGGTGTCACTCAATTCAGCGCGCCCGCCCAACCAGGGCAGCCGCCCGTACAAACCGTAGTCTCGGCGGGCCAGCGCAACGTCGCTTCGGTCTTCCCACTTTCGGATACGCGTTTTATTCGCGCCACCACGCCGGTGCGCCAGAATATCACTGCCGCTACTCGTGACGACGCCCGCACTGTGCTCGAGATAGTGGATATCCGCACCCAAGCGGAAACGGTGGCCGGTGTCCTTCCTGAGAATCCTCAGTTCAGCGTTTTCGCCACCCAGCGCGCCAACATCCCCGCCCGACAATTGCTGATCGATTCCGCGGGTTCGGTCGCTTACTCCATCACAATCTCCGGACTGACGGTTACGCCGCTGCTGCAGGCCTCCGGCGCCACACAGCCCCGGTTGCCGAATGGCATCCGCTCCATTGTGAACTCCACGGACGGCACCACGAACTTCCGGCCCGGCAGCTTCATCACCATCACCGGCACTAACCTTGGCACGGCTGCGAGGGCCGACCAAGTCCCGCTCCCCACGGTTTTGGGCGGCAGTTGCGTCGTCTTCAACGATGTGGCCTTACCGCTGATCACCACCGGGCCCGGCCAAATTTCTGCCCAAATTCCCGAGACAGTGCGCGCTGGGCAGAACGTGGTCCAGATTCGGTCGCTGGCCACGGCTCAGGCGAGCGACCCGGTCGTCGTCACCGTTCAACGGCAGCCTTAAAGTAGCTATGTCGCGGGTCGGTTGCGCTGACCGAACCACTTGACGAACATCCAGCCGGCACCTAGGCCGGCCACGAGCAAAATGAACCACAGCAGGTTTCCTTTGACGGCTTGCATCAGTGCTTCCGGATCGTTGATCAGCCCTGGTTGCTGCCCAATTGTGCGGGCTCCGAAGATGGCCAGAACGGCGCACCACAGCGTGGACCCCACGAAAGTGACGGTGGTAAACGTCAGGAAGGGCATCCGCACCAATCCAGCCGGAAAGCCGATCAGGTGGCGGACCACCGGCAGCAGGCGCGCCAGAAAAACACCGCCCACTGCAAAATCCGCCAGCCAACGCTCCGCCAGTTCGAGACGCTCGGCCGGCAGCAGCAACCACTTCCCGTAGCGCACCAAGACGGCGCGGCCCAGCGTTCGCGAAAACCAATAGCAGAGCGCTGAACCGAACGTCGAGCCGAGCCCACCGGCCAGGATGACGCCGAACAAAGACATGTGGCCCTGCGCCGCCCAATAACCCGCTGGGGGCATGATCACCTCCGAAGGAACGGGGACGATAGTGCTTTCGAGCGCCATCATGAAGAATACGCCCATGTAGCCCATGTCACGGGACCATTCAAACCAGGCTTTGATGAGTTGGTGAAGCATTTTGTGTTTTATTGGGAAGGAAATCCGGGGTGCCAGGACAGCGCCTGCGCCGGTCACGCTCGCTAGGAGCGAATCTCTCATGAGTATAGCTTGCAGCCTTAGGCCACAGGGCGATTACGCGGATCGGCGTTCTAGACGCTGCAGTCGCTCGCGCAGGT
>JAYVRS010000171.1:0-2396 GCA_043776185.1 Bryobacteraceae bacterium
AATCTCCTCGGCGGCGGCTCGCGGGAAGGCCGGGGTGCGGGGATCGGGAAGGTCCTGCGGGACGTAGAGCAGGGCTTGCTTCTGATAGTCGAAACTGCCTTCCACCACCAGCGACCGATTCAGGGTGAGGCCGAGCCGACGCTCGAGAAAGTCAAACTTACCGCCCACGGCGAGAGTCGCTGAGGTCATCACGATGGACGGAATGCGATCAAAGAGGGCCTCGCGGAGCATGGCCGAGACGTCGATAGGCGTGGCTTGCAGAAAGATGCCGCGACCTCGCCGCTCAATCCAGTAGACGGTGGTCTTTTCCGGTGCTTCCATCCAATACTTCAGCCGCGTGCGGAATTCATCGGTCCGGCGAAACAACGGTACGATTTCCTCGGGCTGATTCTTGATCAACTGTAAGTGCGCGCCGAGTAACTCCATGCCCAGCATGATGTCGTCGTAGGCTTCGCGATGGCGCTCGATGAAGCCGGCTTGGTCGGCGAAGCCAGCGCGGCCCTCGATCTGGGGGAAGTGCGCGAAGAATCTTTCCGAGGCGTCGCCCAGGGCTACCAGCGTGCGATCAAGCTCGGTGGAGCCGAAATCTTTTCGGCGCGCCGTGGCGTTGATGTCGCGCACCAAATCATTGATCTGATGATTGCTGATCGTGATGCCGAAGTATTGTCCGGCGACGTCTTCAATCTCATGGGCTTCGTCGAAGATGACAGCGTCGTAGTCCGGAATCACGCCTCCGAAGTCGGTTTGTTTGACGGCTAAGTCGGCGAAGAAGAGATGGTGATTGACGACGATCAAATCGCTGGCCGCCGCTTCTTGCTGCATCTTGGTGATGAAGCAGCGCTCAAACTGCGGGCACTTCTGGCCGGTACAGAGCTCGCGCCGCGCATCGAGCTTGAGCCAGACGGTGGAGTCCTCAGGGAGCTCGTGCAACTCAGCGCGATCGCCAGTTTGCGTATTCAGTTCCCAATCGCGAATGATCTTGAAGTCACTTACTTCTTCCAAACCCGAAAGAATAGGTTCGCGTTCGGCGTCAATGATCTTTTGGCGGCAGGCGTAGTTATTGCGGCCCTTCATGTAACTAACGCGCAGCGGATTGGGAAAGTGCTGCGCGAGGAAAGGAATGTCCTTAAAGAATAACTGCTCTTGTAAGTTCTTGGTGCCGGTGGAGATGATGACGCGATGGCCGGAGAGGATGGCGGGGATGAGATAAGCGAGCGTCTTCCCGGTGCCGGTGCCGGCTTCGACAATCAAATGGCGATGATCGGTGAGCGCGGCTTCGACGGCTTCGGCCATTTGTAACTGCCCGGGGCGAAATTCGTAATTCGGATGCCATTGGGCCAGGACGCCTTGGCGCGAAAAGAACTTGCGGGCGGAGGGCTGGTTCGACATCCGCTTTCAGCAGGCACGCGCGAAGGCGGTAAAGAGACGTTGGTCCGGCAAGTGGGTGCGGGCGCGGTCCTCGGGGTGCCACTGCACGGCGACCGCGAAGGGGTGTCCCGGCAATTCGAGGCCTTCCACGGTGCCATCGGCGGCCCGTGCCGAGACCACCAGCGACGCGGCCACTGTATCGACGGACTGGTGATGCCGGGAATTGACGGTGAAGTCGACACTGGCTACAATGGCGCCGAGCTTTGATTCCACCGCCACCGTGATGGCATGGGCGTCCGTGACACCGCGTTGGCGATGCTCCTCACCAATGTGCTGGTGCAGCGTTCCGCCATGAAAAATGTTGAAGAACTGCAAGCCACGGCAGATGGCCAGATGAGGCAGCCCGTGGGCGTTGGCTTGGCTCAAGAGATCGAATTCCATCGCGTCGCGTGCCAACTCGGGCCGCTCCGTTTCAGGCCCGGGCAACTGGCCGTAGCGAGACGGGCAGATATCAGCCCCGCCGCCCAGGACGAGGCCCAGAAAGTTCTTGAGCTCTACCTCACTGCCCGGCAGGCACAGCACAGGCTCCAACCCCGCTGATTGCAGGGCCGCGAGGTAAGGAGCCACTTTGAGCACCCAGTTGGGGTCCTCGCGGCCATAGGTGAATGCGACGCGTCGAGACACTATCTTCTATTATCGGCGATAGCGTCCCTGCTCGATCAAGTACTTCAGTTCGGCGGGCTCCCGGGTCGCCCCCAGGGCCAGCATCAGCTGGATGCGAGCCTTGGGCCCGGTGAGCGCACCGGCGAAAAGCACACCCCGTTGACGCAAGTCGTGCCCGGAGCCTTCGTAAGCGTAGGTGTCGAGCACGCGCCCTTGCCGGCAACGGGTGGAGAGCACAATGGGGAAGCCGGCATCGATGAAGCGATCGAGCGCGGGCAAAGTGGCGGGCGGCACGTTGCCGCGGCCGGTGCCCTCGATCACCAGCCCTTGCGCGCCTCCGTCGAGAGACGCATCGATGAAGCGTC
>JAYVRS010000172.1:0-7842 GCA_043776185.1 Bryobacteraceae bacterium
TTGTGAACCATATAAGTCCTTTAGTTTACCTAAGACCAGTCCACCACGGCTTTGACGACGCCCGATTCGGGATCCAGCCAGTGCGGAAAGCGGGCCACCATTTGGTCCACTGGCACGCGGTCCGACACCCAGGGCGCGGTGTCGATCTGGCCCGCCGCCATCAGTTCGATGATGCGCCGGTGCTCGGCGGGAGTGCTGTTGCGGGTGGCCAGCAGCGTGATCTCCTTGCGGTGAAAGTCCGGATCGTGGAAGGTGACGTCGCCGACAAAGAGGCCCACAAAGACCAGCTTGCCACCGTTGGCCACGAGGCGAAAGGCACCCTGCATCGATTGCGGATTGCCGGTGCAATCGAAGACCAGCGTGGTGGGCTCGATGCCTTCGGCTTGCTCGTAGCAGGCTCGTAAAGGATAGTGCTGCTGGCAGAAGTCGCGCCGCTTCTGGCTGAGGTCCACTAACTCCACCTCGGCGCCGGCCACCTTCAAAAACTCGATTACGGAAAGGCCGATGGGTCCGGCACCGATCACCAGCACGCGTTCGCCGGCCATCGGCTGGCCGCGCAGCACGGCGTGGGAGCCGATGCCGAGCGTTTCCACCAACGCCAACTGGGCGGTCGAGAGGCGGGCGTTGGGATACAGGTGCGAGGCCGGCAGGACGAAGCGCTCGCGCATGCCGCCATCCACGTGGACGCCCAATACCTTCAGACTTTCGCAGCAATTCGTCTTGCCGCGCCGGCAGGCTTGGCACTTACCGCAGTTGAGGTACGGGTTCACGGCACAGCGGTCGCCGACCTGGACGCCCGTGGTGCCATCACCCAACGCGACTACCTCGACCGCCAATTCGTGCCCTAGAATCCGGGGATAGCTGAAGAAGGGCTGGCGTCCGCGATAGGCATGCAGATCAGTACCGCAGATGCCAATGCTGAGGACGCGGACCAAGGCCTCGCCGGCGGCGGGCGAGGCGGGCTCTGGCGTGTCGAGCCAGGCGAACTGGCCGGGTTGTTCAAGGATAAGATTGCGCACCAAAGTAGTTTACCCTCAAGAGGAGTGAAAGAACACGAAACAGTTTCCTACCTGGAGCGGCGCGTGGTGAACCGTCCGCGCGTCGGGGTGATTTTGGGCAGTGGCTTGGGTGCTTTCGCCGACACGCTCGACAATCGCCTGGAGATCCCTTATGGCGACATTCCGCATTGGCCGGTATCGACCGCGATTGGCCACGCCGGCAAATTGGTCTTCGGTGACTTGGCCGGGGTCCCCACGGTGGTCATGTCCGGCCGCAATCATCTTTACGAGGGCTACACGGCGCAGCAGGTGGTGTTGGGGGTCCGCACCATGGCGAAGCTGGGCATTCAGGCGCTGGTGGTCACTAATGCCGCGGGCGGCATCAACTTGGCTTATGGCCGTGGCGCGCTTGTACTAATTTCTGACCACATTAATTTGCAGGGGACTAATCCGCTGATGGGGCCCAACGATGATACGCTGGGTCCGCGCTTTCCCGATATGTCGGAGGCTTATAGCGCACGCTTCCGCGCCGTGGCTCATCAGGTGGCGAGCGAGTTAGGGTTCACCTTGCCGGAGGGCGTCTATGCCGCGCTGAGCGGGCCTAATTATGAGACTCCGGCGGAGATCCGCTACTTGCGAACTATCGGGGCTGACTTAGTCGGTATGTCGACGGTGGCCGAGGTGATCGCGGCCAATCACATGAGTCTGCCGGTGCTGGCGATCTCCTGTGTTACGAACATGGCGGCCGGCGTTACTAACGAGAAGATCAATCACGAAGAGGTGCTGGAGACGGGCCGGCAAGTGCATGGGCGCTTTGTCGACTTACTCAAAGGCGTGGTGCCAAAGCTGGTGACGGCGTGAAGGATGCCGTCTTCGCGGCTCGTCTGCGGGCCTACGCTCCACATTCCAATTTCCTGGTGGGCGCGGCGATCGAGACTTTGGATGGCCGCGTGTTTACCGGCTGCAATGTAGAGAACTCGTCCTATGGTCTAACGGTCTGCGCCGAGCGCGTAGCCGTCTTTACGGCGATCGCCGCCGGGGTTGCGGCGCGCGCCTTCAAGCAGGTCATCGTGTGCGGCGCCCCGCGGGGCGCGACCACTTCTTCCTTGACGCCCCCTTGCGGTGCATGCCGGCAAGTGCTCTGGGATCTTTGCGGTGACATCCCCGTTACGCTTCTGGGCCTCGATGGTGCCACCGAAACCATCCAGCTCGCCGACTTACTCCCGAGGGCCTTCGATGCAGACCACCTTAGTTGACGGACAGTCCAGAAGGCCAGTCATACTAGCAAACAGAACCCCGACCGTAAGGGACTGTGAAAAAATCGATTTGGCCATTGTTTTTGACATCCCCTCCCTAACGGTCGGGGTTCGTTATCAGCCACTTACGAACCCCGACGGTAACGGAGGGGATCCAACGTCTACGTTTTTTCACAGTCCCGTGAGGGAGGGGATGATTCGGACAGTGGTGGCACGCGCCATCTTATTACTGCTAACCCTGAATGCCCATGCCGCCAACGTCGACCTCATCGTTACCGGACGCTATGTCGTCACCATGGACAGTTCGCGCCGCGTGATCGAGCATGGCGCGCTCGCCATCCAGGGCGCGAACATTATCGACGTCGGGCCGGCCAGCGAAATCGCGAAGAGGCACAGCGCCCGCCAACGCATCGACCGCCCCCACGCCATCCTCGCCCCGGGGCTGGTTAACACCCACGGCCACGCCCCCATGGTGCTTTTCCGCGGCATTGCCGACGACCTCAACCTGCAAGACTGGCTCGAAAAATTCATCTTCCCCGCCGAGGCTCGCAACGTCAATGCGGAGTTCGTTCGCTGGGGCACCAAGCTCGCGCTCTGGGAAATGATCCGCTCCGGCACCAGCACTTATGCCGACATGTATTACTTCGAAGAGGTGATCGCCGAGGAGACCAAGCGCGCCGGCATGCGCGGCGTGCTGGGGCAATCGATCATTCGCTTCCCGGTGCCTGACGCGAAGACTCCTTCGGAAGGCCTCGCCCGCACGGAGAAGTTCCTGATGCAGTTCCGGGGCGATCCGCTCATCGTCGCGGCCGTGGCGCCACATGCGCCTTATACGAATGACGATGCCACCTTGCAAGCCTGCCGCCGTCTGGCCGATAAGTATCAGGCCCCGCTGCTCATCCATCTCTCCGAGACCAAGAAGGAGAATGACGACAGTCTCAAACAATTCAAGATGACGCCCACCGCGCGCTTGGCCAAGCTCGGCGTCTTCGATGGCCCCACGCTGGCCGCCCACGGCGTCTGGCTTACCGATGACGACCTGCGCATCCTCGCCGCTAAGCGGGTCGGCATCGCCCACAATCCGTCGAGCAACATGAAGCTCTCGTCGGGGGTGGCCCCGATTCTGAAGATGCTGCAATTCAAGATGGCCGTGGGCTTGGGCACCGACGGCGTCGCCGGCTCCAATAACGACCTCAATATGTTTGAGGAAATGGACCTCGCGGCCAAGCTGCAGAAGTTTACTAGCCACGATCCGCGCTCGCTCAGTGCGGAGCAGACCTTCGCTATGGCGACCATCGAAGGCGCACGCGCTTTGGGCCTCGCTGCAAAGATCGGGTCGCTGGAGGCAGGCAAAGCCGCCGACTGGATCGCCATTGACCTCGCCGAGCCGCATGCTTTGCCCTTATTCAATGTCTATTCGCAAATCGTCTATGCCTTGAAGGCCTCGGATGTGCGCGATGTGATGGTCAACGGACGGCTCTTGATGCGCGATCGTCAGATGCTCACCCTCGACACCGCGGCTATCTCTGCCAAGGCTGGACAGTATAAAGTGTCGATTTTGTCATCACTCAAAAAATAATTCAAAAATAATTGAGAATTTTCCCGCGCGAAACACACTTATAGGTGAACGCTCAAATTCGATTGGGCGAGCGGGAGATCTATGAGACTTTTAAGTTGTGTGGCAAAGACGGGTTTGTGGGCGATGCTGGCTTTGGCCACGTCGTATGGTGCCATACTGAACACCGTTGAAGGCAACGCCTATGGCGGTTCTGGAATTCGGGCAAATTTTCTGACTTTGTTGCCTTCGCTCACCTACACGAGCGTCGACTTTTTTACCGCTTGTACGGCCGCGAACTCTTGTATACCCAGCTATAACTCTGGTCCGCAGTCCATAAACAACATCTCGGGCACGGTATTCGGCGGCGCAACTTTCACCGGGGCCAATAGCGGCATCGCGGGCAACCAGTTGTATGTGCGGCAAATCTCTGGAAGCCGAAATAGCATCTATACACCTTTAAATGGCAATGGCGGCTTTCCCCAGTGGACGAGCGGCTTGGCCACGGCCGATGGCTTCGTGACCAGCGTCACTGGCACTCCGAGCATCACCATTACGCTAGCGCCCGGTACTCGCAGCGCAGGGTTTGATTTTGGGCAACGTAACTCGCTGCCTTCCAGCTTCAACATTACCGCCACGTCGGCCAGCGGTTCGGTCACGATCACTCCCACCAATCGATATGACACAGGCGGACTCGGCTCGCCGAACTATCTGACCACCGGGCCCGGCTTTTACGGGGTCACCAGCAGCCTCGAAGACATCTTAACGATCACTATCGTCGCGAACGCAAGCACCAATCCCAATTGGGTATTGGACGTCGCGAACTTCCGCGCCGGCGTGCAAATTAACGCGCCCACGCCGGAGCCAGCCACCTTCCTGGCCATGGGATCCGCGCTCATCTTGATTTCCTTCCTGCTTCGGCGTCGAGGCAAATTTGCGCGGGGAGGTGCCGCCTAGCGAGTAACGATTCTCACAAGTTCATCCGACAGAAAATACGACAGAACGAAAAGGCCAGTGAGACATTTACCACTGGCCTTTCCGTTCGTTCTGGCGGGCACTGCCGGCCCGTGGCCGGAGCCAAGAACTTCTCGTACGGGCGAGAGCGGAGTGCCATGACCGTGTCGGGCGCTAAAGAATTGGGTTACCTGACGAGCCGCGGCCGCGAGGGAGGGTAGCCTAATCGGCGATGGTCATGGTGGGGCCTTTTACGGCGGAGACTTCGTCGATGCGCTGGGTGATGCGGCGGGCCAGGGTGTAGAAGGGGGTGGCGCGTTCGTCGTTTTCGCCGTAGACGGCGATGGGGCGGCCGGTGTCTCCGCCGATTCTGACGTCGGGTAAGAGCGCTAACTCACCGAGAAAAGGAACTTTCATTTGGCCGGCGGTTTTTTGGCCGCCGCCGGTGCCGAAGACGTCTATTTTTTGATTGGTGCCGGGGACTAATAAGTAACTCATATTTTCGACTAAGCCGAGGATGGGAACGCGGACTTGTTCGAACATGTTGATGGCTTTGCGGGCGTCTTCGAGGGATACGTCGGAGGGGGTGGTGACGACGACGGCTCCGGTGAGGGGGGCGGTTTGGATGAGGGAGAGGGCGACGTCGCCGGTGCCGGGGGGAAGGTCAATGACTAAGTAGTCGAGGGTGCCCCAGTCGACTTGACGGAGGAACTGTTGGATGACGTTGTGGAGCATGGGTCCGCGCCAAACGAGGGGCTTGTCGCCGGGGTTGAGGAAGCCCATGGACATGACGACGACGCCGAAATTTTGGAGGGGCTGGATGCGATCGCCGAGGGAGTGGGGGGCGTCGTGAATGTTCATCATGCGGGGGACGTTGGGGCCGTAGACGTCGGTGTCGAGGAGGCCGACCTGGTAGCCGAGGCCGGCGAGGGCGATGGCGAGGTTGACGGAGACGGTGGTTTTGCCGACGCCGCCTTTGCCGGAACCGACGGCGATGAGGTTTTGGACGCCTTTGATGGGCAGCTTGGGGAGGTCAGCAGGGCTGGGGGGCTTGGTCATCTAGATGTTAGTTTAGCGTGGGGGGGCGGCAACATCGAGAGCGGGCCGGGGGGCGGGCCGGGGACCCGCCCAACTGGGGGTTAGAATTCGATGGAGGCGAGGATTTCGGAGGGCTTTTTGCCGAAGGCGCGGGCGATGGCGATGAGGGATTCCATCGAAGGCAGGTGGGCGCCGCGTTCGATGGAGGAGATTTGGGAGACGCTTAAACGGGTCATGGCGGAGATCTGTTTGAGGGACCAATCGCGTTCGACGCGCATGAGTTTGAGGCGATGGCCGAGGCGTTCGCGAAGACGGTCCGGCAAGGCGCGGCCGAAGCCGAAGGCCTCGATGGCGTTCTTCAAAGTCTGCCGGAGGTGAGCGATGGAGAAGGGCTTGGCGAGGTAGTCGAAGACCTTTAGCTTGAACGTGGCGCGCATGTCTTCGAGCGAAGGATAGCCGGTGATGACGACGACGCAGAGCCCGGGCCAGCGATGGAGTAACTGCTCAATGACTTGATCGCCAGAGGCTTCGCCCATCTTCATGTCGAGCAGGATGATGTCGGGAAGGCGGGCATCGCAGGCCTCATAGAGGAGATCCGGCGTGGCGCAGGCGCGGACGGCGAAGCCGCCTTCGTCACGCAGAAAATCGTCAATATACTGGCGAAAATCGCTATCGTCGTCGAGGACGGCGATGTCGACTAAGGAAGGGTCAATGGGTTGGAGTAAGTCGGCACTCATAGGTTAGGCGGCGGGTAATTTCACTTCGAGACAAGCGCCACCGGCAGCGCGGTTCGCTGCTGAGATTGTACCGCCATGTTGACTGACGATGCCGTCGGCGATGGTGAGGCCGAGCCCGGTGCCGCGCGAATCGAGACGGGTGGAGACGAAGGCGTCGAAGATTTCGGGCAAGACGTCGGGGGGAATGCCGGGGCCATCGTCCTCGACTTTGAGGTGCAGCCAGCGGCGGCCACCCTCCAAGGTGACGAAGCTGCTGACGTCGATATGGCCACCGGGCTGGATGGCGTTCAAGGCGTTGCGCAAGAGATTGACGAAGACTTGGACGAGACGATCGCCGTTGCCGATGGCGGTGTCGAGGGGGCCGATGGCGTTGGTGAAGTGCACGGCGGCGGCCTTTTCGTCGATGCCGACGAGGTCCCAGGCTTCCTGGATGAGGGGCTGGACGGGGATGGGTTCAAAGACATCGCGCCGGACGCGGGCGAAATCGATGAGGCTTTCGGCGATTTTCTTGATGCGCTGGGTGACGCGGAGCATGCGGTCGAGCCGTTGGCGGGTGGGGGTGTCGCAGGGCTGCTCGGCCATCTTTTCCAGGGAGCCGAGAAGAACGGAGAGGGGCGTGTTTAGCTCGTGGGCGACGGAGGCGGAGAGGAGCCCAAGGGAGGCCAAGCGGTCCTGCGCCTCGAGCGTCTCGAGGGCGGCGGCGAGTTCGTCTTCGTGCTGGCGGAGCGCATGGACGGTGATATTGCGGGAGTGCATGATCTGGCCGATTTCGTCGTCCAAAATGCGGTCACGGTCGATGATTTCGTCGGCGCGGCGATTGTCGCGCACGGCTTGGTCGGCGTCGAGCATCATGCGGATGCGGGAATAGACGTAGCGGGGCATGATGACGAATTCGAGAGCGAGCACGGAGAGTATGTAAATGGCGCCGAGGACCAGGAAAAGCGTGAGGCGGACGCGGCGGGTGAACGAGTCATAGACGTCGGAAGGGAACTCGACGCGCTGGTAGCGGTCGGCTTCCGGGAGGCGGCGGAAGAGGAACTCGCGAGCGTCGAGTTGGTGGCGATAGGTGGCGAGGGGATAGTCCTTGAGGAAGCCCTGGGCTTCAGCGGGGAGCCCTAATTCCTGGGCGGAGCCGGAGACGAGGCGATATTCGGGGGGGACGCGATCCTGCATGAAGGCGCGCATGAGAATGGCCTCTTCGCGGGCGCGGGCAGCGTTGATGCGTTGTTCGATGAAGGGGATGAGCGAGAAGTAAATGGTGGCGGTGAGCAGCACGAAGAAGAGGTTGTGCAGCACCATGAACT
>JAYVRS010000173.1:0-7835 GCA_043776185.1 Bryobacteraceae bacterium
GCGTAGAAGCTATCTCTTTTCGATTCAGGTGCTTAAGCTGGAGTGGGCTATTGCTCAGAGAAAATCGGATCATGGCGGTGCTAGGCACTTTTTAAAAACAAAAACGAGTGCAAAAACGAGTGCAAGGCACTTTTTAGAATTTTGGATTATTAATCTGGGGTGGCAGGACCCGCTCACTGTCGGGACTGTGAAAAAATCGATTTGGCCGTTGCTTTTGACATCCCCTCCCTCACGGTCGGGGTTCGTTATCAATCACTTACGAACCCGGGCGGTAACGGAGGGGATCCAACGTCCGGGTTTTTTCATAGTCCCTGTCGTTCGCGGCTGGTCGACGTCAGCGAGCTCACCTTGCTGCGCGGACCAATGGCGTGAGCCTGTGGGAAGGTGTGTCCGAAAGCCGGATCCGGGAAGTTCGCACGTCCGGTTTGATGAGCGGGGAAAGGAAGCGGGCGTTCCTGGTATCGCACCTTTCCTTGACTCTACCGGGACTCTACCGGTGCAGGCTCAAATGGCGAGGAAGGCGACGGATTGGCGATGGTCCAGCGCGCGGACGCATTGCGGGGGAAAGGATGCCGGTCTTGGGCTATTGCTCGAAGAAAATCGTATCAGAGCGGCTATGACGCCGATTCCAATGACGCCGATTCCACAAAGCCTGAGCGGAAAGTATCCCCCACCGGTCAGCGACCGTCTTCGTAACGGGAAGCAGACGCTCTTCAAACCATAAGGAGAGATCGCGCTCCAGCCATTCTTCCAACTCGCTGCGGCGTCTTCCCGGCGGAAGGCGTTCGATTCCCTTACGAATCTCTCCAAAACTGAAGACGCTGGCCCACAATGCATCGGGGTCAGTGGCCCTTAGCCACGCGCTGACGCGGGGGTCCGGGGCTAGGCGGCGCTTGAATTCCGACAGGACGTTGGTATCGAGAAGAAACCCCGTCACAGGTCAACCGGACGCCCGTAGTCCTGCTGCCTTTCAAGATCGATTTCCGATCCCGCGAAGGGTGAATCCAGGAGGAAGTCGGCGAGATTCTTGCGCGGCTCTCGCTGATGCCCAGCGGTCTGCTGCCCGTGGTGCTTTTCGCGCAGCGCGCGCACCCCATGCACAATCAGTTCGTCGACCGAGTGGACATGACCACTTCTCATCTCTTCCTGAACTAAGCGTTCGGTTTCGGGTTTGAGTACCACTGTCATCACTACCAACGTACGCGAAAGCAACTCAGGGCGCAAATCGAAGGGGAGCTTGGAAAAATCGGGGCTCCGCGGCATCCCTGATTTCGAGATACGTTGGAACAGCAGCAGTGCCCAGCACCAGTTGTGTACGGTGCCATCATCCGCACTTGGTGGGGCATACGCAATTGATTATCGAGAAGAATGGACCGGGCCAAGTGGTAGACGAGATGATTCGGCGGGCACACCTGCCGGTGAGTTACGTGCCGGTGACGACGACGGGTGGCAATCAGGTGAGCGTGCGGGATCGGATCGATTTGTGCCGAAGGAGAAGTTGATTTGGAATCCAGCAGAACTTAGTGAAAGTGTGGAGCCAGATGCCGCAAGCGGACTTACTGCGGGAGGAGTTACGGCAATTTGAGCGGAGGAATCAGCGGGGTGGAGCTTTCGAAGTTGGCGGCGGGCATGGGGCATGACGATATGGTGATGGCGCTGGCGTTGGCGGCTTGGTGGGCTTATGAGAACAAGAGCCGGGCGTTGTCGGGGCCGGAGTTGAAAGCTTTGGATTATTAGTCACTCGTCCGCAGTTTGCGGGACCCTGTCGGTCGCGGCTGGTCTGGGGCGACTTGGTGCTGGTGCGGCGCGGGCGCCTTTCCCGGGAAAGGATGCGGGCGGCTATTGGTTTTGAACGGGGGCGAGTTAGACGGTGTTCGAGGACGACGCGATTCGTCCTGTTAGAGGCGCTTCCCTGATAGGCGATGCTTCGCTTTCGGCAGGCCGCTTAATTGGCCGGCCGAGAGGCTGGGGCCGCAGGCGGATCTGGAATTTGGCTTCGAGTGCTTGGACAAAACCTAGTGCGCCGAGCGGAGTTTCGGTGCGGGTGGCGCGCCGTAGCGCGGCGATTTCGATCCGAGGCTGGGGCTGGTGCAGAAGGTGGTGCCACTGGTGGGGCGCCGTATGACGGTGGAGCGTTTCCAGATCGAGCCAGGCGGGCGGGGCGATGAGGCCGGAGTGGGCGGCGGCGGATGACCAGGCATAATCAGGGGCGTGAGTGACGATGCGGGCGCGGACGGGGTTGAGGTCGACGTAAGCGAGGGCGGCGAGGAAGTGAGGGTGGTCAAGCACGCAGGAGAAGAAGCGGCTTTGCCAGAGGCGGCCGCGACGATTGAGCCGACCATGGAGATATTGGGCATACTGGCCCGTGAGGTGCTGCATGAACCGGCTGACGGCATCCTCGACTTGGCCGGTGACGACGAGGTGAATGTGGTTCGACATGATGGCGTAACCGTGGATGCAGACTTGGCGGAGATCGGCGTGGTGGTCCAGGAGAGCGAGAAACTGGGTGCGGTCCTCGTCGCTGAAGAAGACCGGTTGGCGATAGTTGCCGCGCTGGGTGAGGTGGAGTGGGTATCCGGGAGGCGCGAATCTGGGTTTACGGGGCATCCATTTATAAGTGGATTTCGCAGGGCATTATTCTCACAAATTTTGCGAAAAAGATGGGTGGGGGTACGCCGGGCAGGTGGCGTTACCCCCATAGGCGGGGTAGATATTAACTTTCGACAGTTCAACTACTTAGCGGCGCTCGGGCTATTGCTGGGAGAAAAGCGGATCATAGCGTCTTTGACCCCGATTCCTTTTCCTTGACCCCGATTCCTTATGTTGACCCCGATTCCTTATGACCCCGATTCCTTAACTGAGTCAATGCCGTGGCATTACCTTGATCAGCAGCTTTACGATACCAGCGAATAGACTCAGTATTGTCCTGAGGAACACCGATGCCAAGCGCATAGCTTAAGCCCACTAGGAACTGGGCCTGGACAGCACCGTGCTCTGCCGCCCGGCGGTACCACTTTGTAGATTCGATGTCATCCTTAGCCACTACATCGCCTTTGGCATAGATACTTCCTAACATCCCCTCCGCATAGGCGTTATCTTGGTCAGCCGCGCGGCGAATCCATTTGAGACCATCGGCGACATTCTTCTGCCCCCCCAAACCGCCGTCAAGCAACGCGCGACCCAACCGCGCCTGGGAGGGAGCATCGCCCTCCTCGGCCATCTTGATCAGATCATTCGGCGATGGTGACTTCGATAAATCCTGTTGGGCTAACACGGTGCTCGATATCAGGAGCGCCGCCGCCAAATTTCGAAATAGTAATCGCATAGTTGCCTGCTTAAGGCTAGCATCCGGCAGGTTCGAATACTCAAAACCGAAATCTACCGGCGGTTGTCTGCATAGCTGCTCGGGCCAGAAGGTCGCGGGGGCTGTTTCGACTCGCTTTCAATTTATGGCCCTCCGTGCGCTCCGGCGTCGCCGAAAATTTCCGCTGGGTTGCTTAACCTGGACATATTCACCTTCTTCGTTAAGGGCTACCCACATCGGCCTCAATTTTGGATACATGGCGCTGAGGAGCTTCCCATTTTCGCGGACCATTGCGTTCATACGGATTCTCCTCTGTGCGTTAGCGGACCGCTCCAGCTTGGCGCCTATTGTGTAGAAACCATTCTTGTAGGCGGCCTTCGCAATCCGCCGTTTGCCCGCTACCGTCTTCGGCCCGCTGCTGAGCCCGCCGTGCAAGCGGCATTGGCCATTCGGCATAGCCGGGCATCGGCAAGCGCCGCCAGTCCGCGTCTTAGCCCCGCACTTGGCCACCGCGTCCCAGTTGCCGCCAACATTACCGTTTTTCAATGTTCCGCCCGAATTGTCTGAGTTTCAGATTCTGCCATTTCGTAGCCTCCTTTTCGCCTCGCCAATAACTGCTCTTCTTTTGCCCACCGTCGCCCGACGGTCATGGGGTCTCATGCCATTTCCGTTTCAACTTATGCCCGTCCCTGCCTCAAGCCGTGGGGGGGAATGGGTTATCCATCGGGTGCGGGGGCTCAAGCCGAATTTAGCCACCGACTTTCCGAAGGTGCTCAAATCGTCCGAAGGTGCTCAAGTTTCTGAATGAGCATCTTCGGGGTTATTGAGCATCTTCGGGCAACCGCCACTCCCACCCGCCCCCCATGCCATTCTTCTCCTTGACCACTTTGAGATCCTTCGCGGCCCTCCGTATCGTCGCCCACGCGAGTTCCTCGTCTTGCGCCAATTTCTGTAACTGCGTCGCCATGACTGAACCATCAGCGAGAGTCTGTCGAAGCCAGTCCTTCGCCTCGCCCACCGCGGTACTCTTGCCGTGCCCGCCTTGCCCGGCGTTCAGCACTTCGTTCGCCCGCTCCGTCGCCGGCTCAGCGTCCCATATGACACGAGACGTTTCAATTGGCTCGGCCTCCGTTTGCACTATTGCGGCTTCGATACGGAAGGACAAACCGCTGCCATCCGGGCCGATGTTGTTTTTCAGCGGCAAGAACAGCCGCCGCGCGGCGTTCTGCGGGTCTTCGGCGACAAGGTAGACCCCTCGCGCCGCAGCGACGAAAGCCAGCGATCCATTCACCCGCATCAGGGCATGTTGGCCCGCCGCCTTACTCAAGTGGGTTACTCCAAGGATGCCAGAATTGTGTTTCGCCGCCACGTCACTCAACGGTGCCAGCAGGGCCCGGACATCGGCGTTGTTATGGCTGTCGGTAGAGCCACCCAGAAAAGCGGTGATTGGATCGATGAACACTAACGCCACGTCTCCAATTTCTGCAAGCTTTTCGCCCAACTGCGTCAAATGGTCTGCGAGATTGAATGACTTTAGCGTAGGCGTTCCGCCGCCCGTAAATCCTGCCCGCACTCCATCCAGCGTGTGAACTCGCCGCAGGTCCGCGCCAGCCGCTTCGAGCCTTGGCCGAAAGGTGTCGGCGGGATCATTCTTCCCTGTTGACGAAAAGGACGCTACCTAAGGGGCAGGCACTTCCGTCTACTGGCCATTTGCCGCCCGTGGTCACGAATGCCGCAATACTCGCGCATAGCTGACTCTTCCCTAAACCTGGATTGCCAGCGAGAATTGTCAGCTTGCCGCGAGCGATACGCCCCGGCCAAAGCCAGGAAATCGGTTTCGCCTCGACATCGGCCATGCAACGGGTTGCGAGCGAACCTACTGCCACCTGATTCACCCCGCTTGTGGCTTCGATAGGCATCGATTGTTTCGATCCGTTTCCGATTTCCTTCTGAAGACGCTCCGCCAGGTCTGGACGCTCTTTGAAAGATTGCAGGGCGGCCCTTTTCAGGGCTTCGGCATCATGACGCATTCTTGGCCCCCTCGACGCCCCACGGTGCGCCGACAATTCGCTGTACCACCGCTTGATATCGTTGCTCCCAAACTCGCCCCTCAGCTTCTAGTCGACGGGTTTCACCGGGGGAAGTTTGTCGGGCAGTTTCCCAATCGGCAATCACTCCGCGCGGACTCAACTGTCGAAGCCGCCATAGTTCAGACGCCACGGCCTCCAGCGCGCGTTCGTCGAATTGCCCGCTATCGCCGTTGCAGCGAACCTTGAGCCTTTCAAGTTCCTCGCAACGCGATTCCAACCACGCACCGGCCAGGCTCGCCACTTCAGCGCCGATGCGTCGTTCCTTGACGTAGCTCCGCTTCTGTTCCGGCGTAAGGGTCTGGGGAGGGGAGAGCGAGATACCAGCCATATCGGCAAGCCATTTGAAGGCCTCGTGCTTCGAGCAACCACACGCGGTTTGAACCAGCTTGAGCTTTCCCCCGCCCTCATTCGTGGCGAAGTCGTGCCAAGTACCCTCGCGCGCACAGAGGGCGACGTTGTACCCGCTGCCATTGCGCCAGAACGCCCGTCCGCGGCGGCCCCGCAGCTTCCCGCCGCCGAGAGCCCGCCAAATCTGATCGATGCTATGGACGTCGATTGGAGACACTATGCGTCGTGCCGCCCGCCGCCATCGAGTTTGTATCCGCCGCCTGATCAATGCATGCAGGGCATCGGGCGCGATGCGAACTTGCCGACCGATGCGGACGGCGGGAATCACCGAACGGCGAATTATGTCGGCTGCCCGTGGATAACGAAGTCCGAGAATGTCAGCGACTTCGGAAATGGTCAAGAGCTTCTGAACTGGTCTTATCGACGTCATGCGCCCATCTTCAGACCTCATGCCTGTTCAGAAAACTAGCTAATCGCTTATGAGCGCGATTCCATAGTTTTTTTCGGACGTCCTGGAACTTCCTTGCGCAATTTGATCCCAAGCCTGCCCGCCACATTTTTGACGGCCTTTCGGACCTTACTCTGCGGACTCTGCGGATTATCCTGCGGGCGAGCCTTGGGCGCGATCTGCCGGTATGGTTCGCGCAAACACTGAAAGCGAATAAAGAGCTTCAGGTCTGCATCCGGGATACCTCGACGGGGATCGCAATCCTTCAAAGCTTCGCACCAAATTAGCTGGATTTCGAGCCAACGCTTAAACGTCCGCATTATGCGAACCATCGCTTTCGCGCGACTTTCAGAGTCTGGAGAGTACGTCATCTCTTGCCGCAACTCCACGGTCGCTTCGTCCAGAAGCTCCCTTAAGCGGGAATCCTCAACGGGGGTCTCGAAGAAGTTGCGCGCTCTACCTAAGTCGGCTAAATTGCCGAGAGAGGAACGGGGAATAGCCATCCGGGGATTCGCAATGGCGAGCATGGCCCGGTACGATTCTTTCATTGGTGGCTCAGATGTTCGGGGGGCCTCCCACATGTCTCGGCCGCCGAACTCAAATCGGTTCCGGGCAAGAATGTTCAGGTACTTGCTTTCCAGCCAATCTGGATTCAGCGCCACTACGAACAACCATTCGGGCACTTCGCCCCGCTTGTCGATGAGGTTCAAACGCATCGCCCAAGCTCGTAGTTTTTCAGCGTCCTGCCTCTCATCGGAATTAGGGCGAAGATTCGTGTTCCGAAGGCCAAAAAACCAGAGATTAACCGCATCCTCTATGGACGGCCAATCATCATTCCACGGAATCTGATCTGCCGGAATCTTTGTGTGACCAGAGTGTGACAACTTCGCCATAATCGCAAAATCTCCTCAGCACTCAGAATCATAGCGTGACGCGAAAGTATTTTGTTTTCAGTTCGCTAGAGGCTTCTGAGGTTTTGTGAGATTTGCCCCGAATCGACTTAAAATCCGTTATCCGCAAGGGTGTGTGGGTTCAATTCCCACCCCGGGCACCAGTAACACCTGCCTATGTGACCAGTACTCCTTGAATTGGCAAATCCCGAATCGACTTCCCTGGGCACTTTTGCCGGACGGTACACGCTTACTCTCAACTGCTTGGGCGCCGCATCTTTTCCGCTGGTGGCAGTCCGCAACGGAAGCTGCGATGGCAGCTATGCCGCAGTTTCGTCGGCCAGACCCGTCGGCCCTCAATCGACATAAGCGTGTGTGAGCACGGGCCAAGACGCATTCCTCGATGGGCTTTTTCGATTGAGGAAAAGTCCGAATGACACAAAATTCCTTGGGCTATCCCGCCCGAAAGGCCACTGCGGCCCGGCGCACGGGTTCCGTAGGCATCCTTAAATGGTCCCGTAACGCCTCACTCCCGGATACCCGACAGGCCAGAATCGGGGCCATCCGCGGGGTGGTACAACTTTGCCGGAAGAGTTGAGCAATTTCGCGGGGGAGGACGCCGTAATCCTGCAGGCGACGGAGGAGTTCCAGTTGTGTCTCGGCGTGGGAGGTGAAAATGCCGGCACGGGCGGCGACTTGGCGGGCGAGTAACTCGGTGAGCTGGCGGAGTTTGAGGAGGGTGGTGTTGGGGTCAG
>JAYVRS010000174.1:0-2392 GCA_043776185.1 Bryobacteraceae bacterium
CATGATCCCTACGCCCATCTGGAAGTCGAGCTACCGGCTGATCTTCGCCGCCACCGGCGACCCCACGCTCGAAGGCTGGGCCATTGTCGACAACACCACCGGCGAGGACTGGAACAAAGTGCAACTGGCGCTGGTGAGCGGACGCCCCGTCAGCTTCATCTCGCGTCTTTATGAGCCCAAATACGTCGCCCGCCAGACGGCCGATTTGGCTGAGGAGCAAGCGCAGGGTCCAGTGACCTATGACGGTGCCATCGGGGGAGTCGTAGGAGGCGTCGTAGGAGGTATTCCCGGCGCCGGCCTGGGAGGCTTCGGAAACCGTCCCGCGCTGGCCGCCGCACCGAGTTTTGACCGGTCATCGAAATTTGGCAATCTCCAGCGCTCCCCGGCGATGGCGGAAATGACGATGAGCACGGTCGCCGTCAACACCGAAAGCCGCGACTTAGGCGACCTCTTCGAATACCGCTTTGGCACGCCCGTCACCGTCCGCAAGAACGAATCGGTGATGTTGCCCTTCGTCCAACAGAAGCTCGCCGCTCGCAAGCTACTCATCTACACGTCTGGACAAACTTCGCGCAACCCCATGTCGGCCGCCGCGCTAATGAACTCCACCGGCAAGACCTTGGATGGTGGCCCCATCACCGTCTTCGACGCCTCCGCCTACGGTGGCGAAGCGCTGATGGAGAGCCTGAAAGCCGGCGACAAACGGCTGATCAGCTACGCCACCGATCTGGGCACGCGCATCACTACCAACGCCGAAAGCGGCAGCGAAGTGGTCCGCGAAATCAAAGCCAAGGACGGCGTCCTTACCGCGAAACTGGCGATTCTGGAAACCACCACCTACACCATCCGCAATGTCGATCCGCGCGCCAAAACCCTCATCATTGAACATCCGCTCCACTCGGAATCGAAGCTATTGGGCGACGTGAAGCCCACCGAGACCACGGCCAATCATCACCGCTTCGAAGTGAAACTGGTGCCCAACGCCACCGACAAATTCGTCGTTCGCGAAGAGCGCATCCTCGAAAACGTCGAGCAGATCAGCAACATGAACGACGACCAGATCCTGATCTATCAACGCAACAAGAGCCTCACCGACGCCGCCCGCAAGCAACTGGACCAGATCGTGGCCAAGAAGCGCGAGATCGGCGAGGCCGGGCGCCAAATCACCCGCGTCACCACCGAGATCAACGAAGTGGTGCAGGACCAGTCACGCGTCCGCCAGAACCTGGAGAGCCTGAATCGGGTGAATGGCCAGGAGCAGCAGGTGCGCAAGTACGCCGGTGATTTGGCGGCTTCCGAAGCCAAGCTGGCTACTCTCCGCGATGCCCAAAACGCCGGTCGCAAGACGGTCGTCACGCTGCAAGCTGAGCTCAACCAACTCATTAACCAGCTCTCGTTCTAGTGCCAGCACTGCGACCGGGTGAAAAGGTTCTCGTGGAAAGTCTGTGAGATCCCCTCCCTGACGGTCGGGGTTCTGTTTTGCCCGTAAAACGCTTGTTTTACAGAACCCCGACCGTAAGGGAGGGGATCCTGCAGGCTTTCCATAAGAACCTTTTCACCCGGTCGCAGTGCTAGCTACCGCAGGCGCATCAACGGATCGCCGATGACAATGTTCATCCAGCTCAGCTGCGGAATCGACAAGTAAGCCGACTCAGCAAAGTTGCGGCCTCCGAAGTAGGCGGGTAGGAGCTGATCCGGCCGCGCGCAGTGCTGCAAATACGGCTCGTTTACATTGCCCGTGGCACCGGACGCTCCTTCCAGTAGATAGTCGGCGGCGAGACTTTGAGGTGAGCTGCCCCACCAGCTTTGACGGTCGGTCCATGTGCCGAGATTCCAAGCGGCCGGCGGGCGCTCGAAGGTGCGTCCGTTGGTGGAAACGAACTCGGTGGCGATGGCACCCGGCAACCACTTCATGTGCAAGAAGCGCTCCTTGCGAGACTTGTCATTCGAGCCCCAACCGGCGTACGCCACAACGTCGGAAAGCCCGGAGAGCACCTTCAGCGACTCGTCGATCACGCAGCGATCCCCCGGAAGCAACAACGCCGCCGTCCGCAACCAATTGTTGCCCTCCCGGTCAGACTCGTCATTGAGATCGATGACTGCTTTCCCCCGATTCTGGGCCATCAGGCCCCGGTCGATCATCGCGCGAATTTCGGCGAACCCATAGCCCGCTAATCGAGTCACCAGGTAAATCGGGAATGCCCGCTGCGTGAACGGGGTATCCCGCTGGCGGAAAAAGGGGTTCGGGACGCCCGCGACCAAAGGAAAGCGCTGGCCTTGGCGGCGCCCGTAAAGCAAAGTGAGCTCCGAATCGACGCTGGCAACTTCCGAGTTGATGGTTCCGCTGTTGACATCGGACCAGACCTGCAAGGGAGTACCCTGGGTCAGCACG
>JAYVRS010000175.1:0-2388 GCA_043776185.1 Bryobacteraceae bacterium
CACACCGTCACCCTCATGACCTCCGACCAGCTACCGCCCACCACCGAACGCCACACTCCCGTCGCCCTCGCCCTCGGCGCCCTCGGACCCACCCCCGAAATGGGCACCAGCTTCGGCCTCGGCTTCGGCATCCGCACCGACCCCGGCCGTAACCCGGTCCCCGGCTCCGTCGGCGATTTCTCCTGGTCCGGCATCACCGGCACCTATTTCTGGGTCGATCCTCAGGAGAAGCTAGTCACCGTCCTCATGGTCCAGCTCCCCCAATCCGCCATCTCCACCTACTTCCGGCGCATCCGCACCCTGGTCTACCAGACGCTGATTCCTGTCCCTCCGCGTTAAGCGGTCGGACGCCTCACCAATTGACCGATGCCCCAACTAGCCCCCATGCTCGTCACTTAAGAACCATTGCGTGCGGTTTTATTTGAGACCGGCAGGGATTTCGATAGGCATCACCTTCGAGCCGCGACCGAAGGGAGCGGGCCACACTCGACTAGCGCCAAGCAAGTATCAGGCCCGCTCTCTTCCGTCGCGGCTCAAGCGGAAATCGGAAACTCGAGACTCTTAAATGACAAGCATTGCAATTAGCCCACCGCGTTAGAAGCGCGGCGCTTCCCATTTTCCGTTCGGCTCCGCGGCCCGCGTCGGCTGCACCGGCCTGTTAGGTGGCAACGTCTTTCAACCCGTCAGGGTCGATCGCCAGACCCGTGCGGTCAACCCTGCGATCGGCACGAGGTAACAGAGATAGACAAGGTGATACCAAACGGGATAATCGTTCCAATCGTAACCTGGGTAGAGATGCGAGGGGATTGAGATGACGAGGATGAGGGCCCCGAGCCACCATGCTGCTCGTCCATGGTCCCCGGCAACGATCGTTGTCGCACCAGCTGCACCCGCCGTGCAACAGGCTCCGACGCCTAACCTCAAGCAGAGCATCGCGAGGGTGTAGTGCTTTTGGGGCTCGGCGTCCGCGTACCCGGGCCATAGTGCTCGCAACATCGCGAACCCCGCATACGCGATGGCGATGGCGATGACACAGCCCACCACTAGGCTAGCCATGAAACGAAGCGCGCTCTTCATTGACCGAAAGGTTCACCTCTTCCCTTCGCTAAGAAGGATCAACGAGGCGATTCATTCGCTTCAAAATTAGATCCCGGATCGCGATCACCATCGTAGCATCTGATCAACGACGAACTCGGCCGCAGACTGCCCTGGATAACGAACCTGACTCTGGTTCTCATTACCCGAATACTCCGCTAAAGTGACGGCCTTCATTGCACACCGTCCGCGCGGCATCGGTCAAGAGTAAGTCATAGTTTTTGCAAGCTGAAAAGTAACCTTAGGACGATGTCCGCGAAAAGAGGCTCAATAGTCCGCCCCAACTGGAAGAACCGGCACTCTTTTTGGCCGGCTCCGGCTCCTTCTGCTCCAGCTTCTCGCCCAGTTGCACCATCGCTTTACCCAGCGCACTACTCACGGGAATCGGTTTCCCGTCGATGAGTGCCCGTTGCACCGCATCGTAGTCGCTAGGCAATACGTGAAATACCTCTTCGTGCAAGGCGGTCTCGATCACTTCTTTGCTCAACCCTACATCGCGGTTATACCGGTTCACCACCAACCGGATCTTTGAGCGATCGATCCGGTTCTGATCCAGGTAAGAGAGTGCTCGCTGCGACGCTTGTAGCGCCGGTAACTCATTCGTGGTCACCAGCAGTAACTCGTCGCACATCTTGGCGAGGGCCAAGTTCCACTCCCCATAAACACCCGACGTGTCGAGTACCACCAAATCGTACATCGTGCGCATAAAGTTGACGATCGCCGCAGGATCCTGCTGGTCAGCCCCCGATGCGTCGGCCGAGCTCTCCGGGCTCATCAATACATCCATCCCGCTGGTCTGCGTAATCAACGATTTCCACATATCCGCGTCTAACTCGTGGGCGTGATGCATGGCATCCACAAAGCTATAGTTAGGTTTTAACTTGAGGATGAAAGATAGCGTGCCCGTAAACTGGTCTAAGTCGGCTAGAAGCAGCTTCTTGTTGGTTTGACGCTTAAATTGAAACGCCAGATTGCTGGCCACCGTCGTTCCACCGCAAGCGCCTTTGGCGGGCATCAGACAATAAACCCGTGACTGCGAGCCGTCGCTTTTGCCGGCCATCATTTTCTTGTTAATCCGATCCACCATTTGCCCGAATTGGTCGTCGGTGAACGGTTGGATCAGAAATTCGCTCGCGCCCTGCCGAACCATGCGCAGTATGATACCCGGGTCGTTGCCCGGCAACAAAGCCACTAAGGGAAGTTTGGGGTTGGCGGCTAATAGCTCGGCCATCGTCTCCATCGCCCGCTCCGGCTCGCTGCCAACGTCAAGAAAGCAGACCGTCGGTTGATGGG
>JAYVRS010000176.1:0-2387 GCA_043776185.1 Bryobacteraceae bacterium
CTGGCAAAGATCGAACTGCGCCGTCCCGGCCGGCTCCATCGGTGCCTGCAAAAGCTCGATCCGCTGTCGGCCACGCGAATCGCGGCGGCTGATGTAAACAAATTGATTCGCGCCGTGGAAGTTTGCCTACTGGAGAAGCGCGCGCTTTCCGACGTGCAAGCCGAGCGGGGGCGAACCGCCCTCACCGGCTTCCGTTCACTGCTCCTGGGGCTCGATCCACCCCGGGCCGCGCTCTACTCCAAGATCAACTCGCGCGTGGAACAGATGTTCGCCCATGGCCTCCTGGACGAAGTGCAAACCCTGTTCGCCACGGGATACGACGCCGGGACCAAGGCCTTTGAAGCCGTTGGCTACCGCCAAGCCGCCCAACATCTGGCCGGCGAAATGGACCTCGCCACCGCCATAGCCGATACGCAACAGCGCACCCGGAATTATGCCAAACGGCAATGGACTTGGTTCCGCCGCGACCCGCGCGTGCAGTGGATGTCCGGATTTGGGACGGATCGAGTTACCGAGTGTATCGCTTCCGCACACTTACACGCTTTCCTGAAGAACGCGTAAAAGTCGAGCGATTCGGCTCAAAATAAAATTCATCAAATACCATCGCCGCAGCGGAACAAAAACAATCGACCTCCGTATAACTGTGTGTGCCACTTAGAGCACAACGACAAATTCACATTTAGGAGCGTCCACTCACATGACCAAGAAGATCATACTCAGCTTAGCCACCCTAGCCCTGGCTCTCAGCGCCGAAACCCATCGCATCACCCTGTTTCAGTCCACCACGCTGAATGGTAAGGAATTGAAGCCCGGCGATTACAAGGTGGAAGTGAAGGATTCAAAAGCGGTCATCAGCCACGGCAAGGAGAGCGTCGAATCGGCAGTACGCGTAGAGAACACCGACGCGAAGTTCGCCTCTACCTCCGTCCGCTACGTCAAGGGCGAAGGCAAGATGAACCTTCAGGAAATCCGCTTGGGAGGAACCAAAACCAAACTCGTCTTCGGCGAAGCGACCAATGTCGGCGGCAGTAACTAACCACCGTTCATCGTTGCCCAGTTACTAAAATCCAGTAGGGTGGGCCTCCGGCCCGCCGTCATCCCGGAGCCGTAACTGTACTTCTCTCCGACAGAAACAAATTCTCTCTCACTCTCGGGCCTGGCTCTCCTCCGCCAGGCCCCTTCTTTTAATTGCCGTAAGTTACAAAAACGCGGCGTCCACCGGCACGCGATAACCATTGGCCAATCGATTCGTCTCATTCGCCAACCCGGCCACGGCCAACACTTCGGCCAGCATCTCGTCGTCCATCCCTTGCTTTCGTGCGGACGCAATGTGCGAGTGCAAACAGTATTCGCAGTTATTCGTCGCACTCACCGCCACATAAATCATCTCCTTAGTGAGCGCGTCGAGCCGTGAAGGACCCATCACCTGCTTCACGTTCTCCCAGATGCGCTGCAGCGTCGGCAGATGATTGGCCAGCGCCTTCCAGAAGTTGTTCACCCGATCGGTTTGGCGAGTGCGCATGATGTCGTCAAAAACCAGTCGTACAGCGGGCGAAGCTTGCGCGTATTCAATCAATCCGAAGATAGGCATCCCTCTATTGTCACAATGTAGAGGAGATGTTGCGCAGCTGGGTAGAAGTATCGCTTGACCGGATTGCGGCCAATTACCGGGCCGTCAAGCAGACCGTGGGAACCGTGGAGGTGATGCCCGTGGTGAAGGCCGATGCCTATCGCCACGGAGCGAGCGCCGTGGCCCACCGCCTCGAAGAAGAGGGCGTCCGTTGGCTCGCAGTCAGCAACGTTGCCGAAGGCATCCGGCTGCGCGAGGACGGCCTGCGCTCGCGCATTCTGGTGATGGCCGATACGCTGGACGCCGGTGGCGATGCGTGGCGTAGCCATCGGCTCACGCCGGTGCTCCATCGCCTGGAAGACATCGGCCGATTACCCGCCGGCATCGGTTACCATCTGAAAATCGATTCGGGCATGTCGCGCTTGGGCGTGCGTGCCGCACCCGACGCCATCGTTTGCGCCGTACGCGGTACGCCCATCGAAGGCATCATGACGCACTTCGCCTCGTCAGCCAACTTCAGTTCCACGCAGACCGCCGAGCAGATAGCGGCGTTTGAGGAGCTCGCTTCGCAACTGCCCGTCGAGTACGTGCATTTGTCGAGCACCAGCCCCATTCACTTCGGGTTGCGAAATACTTGGCGCAATCTGGTGCGCCCAGGTTTAGCATTATATGGATACTTATCGGCCTCGCGGGGCACGCCACCGGAGCAGTTACTCAGCGTGGCTCCGGCCCTCACCTGGAAGGCCCGCATCTTACTAGTGAAAGACCTCCCGGCCGGCGCGCGCATCGGCTATGGCGGCCTATGTACGGCCGACGA
>JAYVRS010000177.1:0-2387 GCA_043776185.1 Bryobacteraceae bacterium
GGCCAGTTGGTGGAGTATCAGCGGGACCATTTCCTCGCCTCCCGCGCGAGTAGCGAATTCGTTACGGGCCAGATGCGGGTGCATCGCGATGGCTACGGCTTTGTGGTCCCCGAAGCGCCGATCCCCGGTCTGGCCGGCGATCTCTTCATTCCTCCTGATAGCGCTTCCAAAGCCATGCACGGCGATCGGGTGCTGGCGCGGGTGGGCCGCATCGGGCGCGATGGCCGCGCCGAGGGCGAGATTATCAAAGTCGTGAAGCGCGCGCACACCACCGTGGTGGGCGAATTTCAAGTGAAGCCCTCAGCCAACTGGGTGAAGCCGCACGATGATCGCCTTCGCGATTGGATTCGCATTCCACCGGGCATGGAATTCCCGACCGCAGCACCCGACGTGGACCGCATCGGCAGCAAGGCTTTGGCTCCGACGAAGGTGGAGGAGTTGCAGGGGCTCATCGTCAACGTCGAGGTGATTGAGTTCCCGGCTGATGGCGAAAACGGCGTGGGCCGGGTGATCGAAATCCTGGGCCGGGCGGACGATTTTGGCGTCGACGTCGAAATCATCATTCGCAAGCACCATCTGCCGCATCGGTTTCCGGCGGAGGTGATCGCTGAGGCGAAGGCTTTCTCCAACGACATCCCCGCCGACGTTCTCACGAAGCGCCGCGACTTTCGTGACTACGACATCGTCACCATCGATGGAGAAACGGCGCGCGATTTCGATGACGCCGTCTGGGTAGATACTCTACCGAATGGTAACTTTGCCTTGCACGTCCACATCGCCGATGTGAGTTACTACATTAAGCCTGGTTCGGCGATTGACCGTGAGGCTTACTTACGCGGCACCAGCGTTTACTTTCCCGATCGCGCCGTGCCGATGTTGCCTCTGGAGCTTTCTACCGACATCTGCAGCCTGCGCCCCAACGTGGACCGGTTAGCGATGTCGGCCTTACTCGAAATCGATCACGAAGGCCAAACCGTGGGGCGCGAATTCTGCTCCAGTGTCATCCGCAGCCGCGAGCGCATGACTTACACGAACGTGCACCAGTTACTGGAAGGTGACGATGCCGCGCTGAAGGAACGCTATGCGCCCCTGCTTGCCCGCTTCCGCCTGATGAAAGATCTGGCCTTAATCCTGAACCGCCAACGCGTCCGGCGTGGCTCGATCGACTTTGACTTACCTGAGGCCCAGATCGAATTCGACGAGGACGGTGCCATGACGGGCGTCACCCGCGGCGCGCGCAACATTGCGCACCGGCTGATCGAAGAGTTCATGCTGGCGGCCAACGAAGCCGTGGCCAGTTATCTGGAAAGCAGCGGCGTGCCTTCGCTGTATCGTATTCACGAGACGCCGAATCCGCAGAAAGTCAGCGAATTTGAGCAGATTGCCGCCCAGTATGGGGTGTCGTTGGGCACGCCAGCCATGAAGCGCCAAGCGCCGGTGGCCAGGGCGCGCGATGGCCATAAGATCCGTCGCGATCAAGCCCTGCCTGCGCCGAGCTTTCAAATCTCCTCCAAAATGTTTCAGCGGCTCATCAAGCAACTGGAAGGCAAACCGGAAGAACGGATTCTGAGTTACTTAATGCTGCGAAGCTTGAAGCAAGCTCGTTACGCCTCGGAAAACGTCGGCCACTTTGCTTTGGCCACGGAGAGTTATACCCACTTCACCTCGCCCATTCGCCGCTATCCGGACTTAGTCATTCACCGCCTCTTGCGGGCCCGGCTGGAGGATTCTGGTCAACGGGCTTATAGTGAGCCCGACTTACGCCAGATTGGCGAAGACACTTCGTTGACCGAGCGTCGCGCGGCCGACGCTGAACGCGACTTGATGGAGTGGAAGAAGGCCAAGTTTATGGCCGATCGCGTCGGCGATGAGTTCACCGGACTGATCACCTCGACGGCTAAGTTCGGCTTCTTCGTCGAACTGGATACGCTTTTCATCGAAGGCATCGTGGCCGTCGAGACGCTCTTCTGGGACCGGTTTCTTTACGAAGAGCGCACGCGCAAACTGATTGGCGAAAAGACCCGTAAGGCCTATGCCATGGGCGACCGCGTCAAGGTCCGCGTGGATCGCGTGGAAGCCCAAGGCGGGCGCATCCAGTTCTCGCTCGCCGAAGGCGTGCCGGAACGCAAGAAGCGTAAATGATACGCTGACTGCGTGAAACGTATCTCCTTTCTCCTCGTGCCCGTCCTACTTCTCGCTCAGAAGGCCGTCCAGTTTGAGAGTCTCCCGGCGCTCGAACTCGATAATGGCAAAGTGCGCTTGGTAGTCCTAAACCCTGGCGGCTCTTTCGCCAGCTTCACGCTGAACGCGGGCAACACGCTCAACCCCATCTGGGACCCCGCCCGCATGTCCCGTGAGGCGGGCGGACGCCCACGCATCAATCCAAG
>JAYVRS010000178.1:0-2387 GCA_043776185.1 Bryobacteraceae bacterium
TGAACGACAAGTCCGTGAAGGCCGAGGTGGGCAGCTTGGAGAGCGCCGTGGGACTGCGCCTCACGTTTCGGCACCCGCCGCCGATCGCGTGCTTCTCGAATCAATTCCTGCTTTATTTAAACGGCACGGTGGCGTCAACGGCCTATGGCACGTGGACGTCGATGAACTCGGGTCCGGTATCGTCGTTACCTCCGGAACGCTTTCGGTTCGATGTCGTCACTATGTGACGCCTCCACGATGTCGTCACTATGTGACGCCTCCCTATGGCCCAGTCACTATGTAACCGGTGACGCTATCCTGAGAGTTGACCTCGATCTTACTCGCGCTCCTGTTGTGGCCCCACCTTTCGCAGACTGGGGTCCCACCGCATCCTGCTCCAGCGTCGCCACCCGCTAAACCGGTCTTGGAAAATCCACCCGCGGCCACCGAGCGGCCGTCGGATCTCAATCTGCTCGGCAAGACGAACACCAACAGTGGTGAGAGCCGGCGTAATGAAAATGTGGCGATCACGCTGCTCGACAACAACGCGCTCAAAGAAAACAACAAGCGGCTCGGCACCACGGCGACGATCGTCACCGAGTTCCGTTCCGACGCGCGTTTCTATGGTGCCGAATATGGCAACGCTCCCGTAGGCCCCATCCATTTGTCCTCCACCGGCCATGCCAAAACCACTCGTGGTAGCGCCTTCTGGAGCCACAACAACAGCATCTTCTCCGCCCGCAGCTTTTTTCAGGTGGGCGGTGTGCGTCCCGCCAGAGATAACCAATTTGGCGTTCGCCTGTTCGCACCCCTCACGGCAAGAACGTATCTCAGCTTTGATGGCTCCCGTCAGATGCAACGCGGATTCGTCAACGGAAACATCCAGGTGCCACGCGCCAATGAACGGAGTTGCCTCAGCAACGACGCCCAGATTTGCGCCGTCATCAATCGTTGGTTGATGGCTTGGCCCAGCCAGCCACCGAACCTGGGCGATCGCCAGTTGAACCTCAACGCGGCGCAGCATATCGATACCGATACTACGGTCGCCCAGCTGGACCACGTGCGCGCCAAAGATCGTCTTACAGCGCGCCATGCCTGGACCACGCAAGCGGTCGATGCGTTTCAATTGGTGGCCGGTCAGAATCCGGACACCACCACTAAATCGCACGATGCGCGGCTTACTTGGAGCCGCAATCTAGGGGCTGGATCCGTGCTGGATCTCACGGCCGGATTCAACCGCTCGCGATCCTTACTGGTGCCCGAGCCCAATGCGGTGGGGCCGCAAGTGGTAATCGGGACGGCCTGGGAGAAACTTGGTCCCGGTTCTTCGATTCCAGTGGACCGCGTGCAGAATCGCTTTCGGACGGCGGGCCGATATGCGCGCCAGTTCGGCCGCCATTCGGTGTCGCTGGGGGGCGAATGGGCCCGGTTGCAAATCAATAGCCAGGAGACCAGTTCCAACCGCGGCAATGTCTATTTCAGAAATGACTTTGGGCGTGACGCGATTACCAATTTTCGGCTAGGCGCAGTCACTAGATACTCATTTGGCATCGGCGAGTTAGCCCGCGGCTTTCGCCGCTGGGAAACGCATCTGGCCTTCCAAGATACCTGGCGGGCCACCGATCGTTTCACCGTGACGTTCGGTCTGCGTTACGAGCCCGTGTTCGGCATGAGGGAAGTCGACCATCTAACGCCGATTCCGTTCCACTGCGATTGCAATAACCTCGCGCCCAATCTCGGACTGGCGTACCGCTTACCGGCAAAATGGGGAGTTCTGCGGGCCGCCTACAGCACCCAATTCGGAGAAGTATTTGCGGCTACGCTACAACAATTGCGCTGGAATCAGCCCTTGTTTCAGAAGATTGAAGTATTGAGTCCCTTGCTGCTTGATCCGCTGAGGGGCGTGTCGTTCGGCGGAAATCAGCGGGCCATCGTTTTCGACGTACCGCCGGACTTAGTTACTCCCTATTCGCATCAATACAACGCCAGTTGGGAGGTGCCCATCGGTACCCACTTTGGCCGCCTGCAATTGGGCTATGTCGGCACCCGCACCTGGAAGCTGCTGATGATGTATTACAACAATCGCGCCGAAATTGTGCCCGGAATCCCGCAAACGACCGCTACCGTTAACGATCGGCGTCCCGACCCTCGCTACTTTGATTTCCGCCGCATTTCTAACTCATCAAGGGCCTACTTCGATGCCGGCCGCGTCACTTACACGCTACCCAGTTGGCAACGGCTCACATTTGAGGCTTCGTATTGGTTCAGCAAGGCCATTGACACCGGAGCGAGTTACGTGAATATCGCCGCGGGCGACGATGCGGTGCAGGGTTATTCTCAAGCCGCCGATGGAATTTCCGCCGATCTGAAAGGCGTGAGTAACTTCGACCAATCTCATGCCTTCTTAA
>JAYVRS010000179.1:0-7815 GCA_043776185.1 Bryobacteraceae bacterium
GTAAGTTGTCGATGACGGTGCGGTGGAATAAACCCTTACGGTCCCCGGCGCCATTCAGATTCAGATACTCATGAAACTGTTTCGTCGCCCGGTTAAAGATATAGAGCGGGCCGTTCAGATCGTTCGCGAACCATCTCTTTTTCGCGCCGACTGGCTCTTCGCGAAGGAAGTTGACCCTTGCCAAAAGTCCCGCGCTATTGCCCACTCCATCAACGGCTCCCGTGATCGGCAACGCGGCGAAGTCTTTAATTTCGATGGTGATCTCTGTCGCCGCCGCACCCGTCAAGGTGAGGCCGGCCATCACGAACCATCCCCTGCTGAATCTGCTCACTCACGCCTCCGCACCGCCTTACTATACCAGCCAACTCTGGAGGGAATCGAGTGCCAGGCAGCGTGGCTCCGTGGACGAGCGTATCCAGAAATTCGGGATGCGCGTGATGACTTGCCTAGTTACCGGATCGGTATTTCGATAACGGCGTAGGTGCCCGGGGTTGCCGAGTTAACCGCTTCGACGATCTGTAGCATCCTTCGCTGCACCGACCGCCACCGGTTCCGGCTGAGAACCGAGTTCCATTGGCGAACGTTGGCCCAGCCTTCCTGAAGTGTCGTTCGGATGTTATGGCTGGGAAGAAACTGCCGGATCGCAACCGGCGTTCCCTGATCAAACAGGATGCGGATTACTGGGCAGAACCGGCGTGGCCAGTTCCAGGCTTCGGGCCGCAAAGTCGAGTACGGCCTCCACCTGTTCCCGGGTCAGCCCGTCATAGAGGTCGATGAGCTCATTGATCGTGACGCCATCTTCCAGATTCTCAAACATCGCTGAAACCGGCATCCGGGTATCCTTGAACACCCATGCGCCACTAACCTTCCCGGGCACGCTCTCCACCGCCGGGCAGCGCGACCAGTCGAGCGCCGCAAACCCGCCCGCTTCACCTTCGGCCAGCTTCTTCAGCCACCCTTCGGGGGTATATCCCTGGACCTGGGCAGCCGCTTTCGCCGTCAGAACTGCCGCCTGCTCGCCGGGAATTTCAATCAAGGTCATGCGCCACTCCTTTCGGTTTGGGTCTCTCTTTCCAGCGTAAAACAAACCAGGGGTGTCACGAGTTTTAGCGTCGGGTTTGCCCATCGCGACGAACTCAGATTCTCGCGTCTGCGCGATGTCGGATCGAGCGAAATCAGGGGTCGAACTGAGCGTCCATCGCCGACTTCCACGCCCAGGCGGATTCCCAAAGATGTCTGGTAATAAATTAGCCTGACATGAGTTAGAGAAGGTGGGCGCGGTGGAAACGTTTCAAAATGAACCTGGCGCTTCAAAGTGGGACGAGAGGTCGTTTCATTTCGGTCCCCGGAAAAGTCCCTGGCACTGGAAATCTTCTCGCGTCATTTCGCGTCATGGTCAAATTTGGTCAACTGGCAACCGAAGGAACCGACTGGTGGTGGCGGAGGGCGGCAGCTCTCGATGAATGCCACGAGCCGGGTGACGGGAGACAGTCAAGCACGGTTCCGTGAGAGGCTCGGGGTGAAATTCCCCGGGCCTACTCGGCGGCGGTCAGCGATGACGCGTCCCTACCGCGACCGTCCAAAATTTGCCTGTACGGGAGAAATACTCACCACCCAGCAATATATTTTCCGCGCGTTGTGGTTTCGGCTCCCGTTCCGCGCCTCAAGGGTGGAGGTTCACACCACAATGCAATGGAAAAACCATTTGCTCACGCTCAGCTTTTTGATGGGCGCTTCAAGAAGTAGTTTTGGACAACGGGTTACCCCGGTCGATTTCCCCGGGGCCGCGGGTACCACATCCTGGACCATCAATTCACGCGGCGACATCGCCGGCGACTATGTCAGTGCCGACCGCGTCAACCACGCGTTCGTACGCAACGGTACTCACTTCACCAGGATCGATTATCCCGGCGCCGCCCTCACGCTCGGCAGCAAGATCAACTCGCGCGGCGACCTCGTCGGTGAGTATGCCCTCACTGCCACGGCTCCCCATCGCGGCTTTTTACAGGACCGGGAGGGCGCGTTTCAGTCAATACTCTATCCGGGAGCCACTTCCACTGCGGCGCTCGGCATCAACAGCCGTGGCGATATCGTGGGCACTTACACGCTCGCCGATAACATCACCCACGGCTTTCTGCTCAGCGGCGGCCGTTACTTCCCGATCGACTATCCTGGTGCCTCGGCTACCCTCGCCCTCGGCATCACGAACGCGGGCGACATCTGCGGCGGTTACTCCATCGCGGGTGTCGGCCATGGGTTCGTCTTGACGGGCGACAAATTCCGTACCGTAGACTATCCTGGAGGCGTTCCTTTCACGAACATCGTCGACATGAACGCGAGCGGCGAGATCGTCGGCCGCTATCGCGATGCGGCCGGCCGTAGCCATGGCTATCTTCTGACTGGCGGCAAGTTCACGGTAGTCGACTATCCGGGCTCCACGTTCACCGGCCTAACCGGCATCAATGCCGCCGGCGACATCGTGGGGCGTACCACCGTGGCTACCGTGAATCATGGCTTCGTCTATCTCCGGCAGGAGCACCAACGGCCCAGTTACACCATCACTGACCTCGGTTCCGCCGGTGCCGCTCCCGGGCAAGCTTATTCGGTGGCCGACAACGGGCTCACAGCGGGCGCCATCGTCGGGCGCGACAAGACTTCGCATGCCACCGTCTGGTACGGCCCGTTCAAGAGCGACCTGAACTCCAGCCTGGGCGGCCAGAACAGCTTGGCTTACAGCGTGAGTGAAAACGGGTGGGTGGCGGGCATCGCCGAGAACACCACCACCGACATCAATGGCGAGGACTTCTGCGGTTTCCGCGCGTTCGGACTCACCACCCGCGGCGTCACTTGCTCACCCTTCGCTTGGCACAATGGCGTGGCAACGAAACTTCCGTTACTCGGCGGCTTCAACGGCCAGGCCAGTTGGGTGAATAATCGAGGCGAAGTAGTCGGCATGGCGGAGACGGCGCGGCGCGATTCGAAGTGTACGCCACCTCAGGTACTGCAGTTCCGGCCCACCCTCTGGATCGAGGGTAAGGTGCGGGAGTTGCCGGTGATCGGGGACGACCAGAACGGCCTCGCGTTCGCCAACAACGATCTCGGGCAAGTGGTGGGTTCCTCCGGCGACTGCGCGCCGTTCAATCCAGCGCTGGGCGTTTACTTCCAACCGGTACACGCCATCCTCTGGGAAAACGGCGTGGCGCGCGACTTGGGCAGCTTGGGCGGTACGGGCCACGGCTTCGGCAACAACGCGGTGAATCTCAACAACCGCGGCGAGGTCGTCGGCTTCTCGGACGTCACCGGCGATGTCGCCAACCGCGGCTATGTCTGGAGCCGGCGCACCGGCATGCGCGACCTCGGCGCGCTGCCCGGCGACGCAAACAGCGCGGCCCTCAGCATCAACGACCGGGGCGAAATCGTCGGCGTCTCGCTGGACTCCCAGTTTCATCCGCGCGCCGGCGTCTGGCGCGATGGCGTGATGCTCGACTTGAATCAGCTCGTGCCTACCGGCAGTTCCTTATACCTGCTGGCGGCCCTCTCGATCAACGCGCGCGGCGAGATCGCCGGCCTGGCGGTCGACCCGAAGACTAGCGAGCCGCACGCGTTCATCGCCACGCCAAACGATGCGCCGGTCGCGCGTCGCAATAACGCCGTTCGGCCGGAGGTGCCGGAAGCCGTCCGGCGGATGGTGTACCAATCGGTCTACGGCGCCGGCCGGTTGCGTACCAAGTAATCAGGCCAACTCGCTCAACAGCCACGCGCGCGCGAGTTTCCAATCGCGCAGCACGCTGTTGGGCGAGATCTTCAGCACCTCAGCGGTCTCCTCCACGCTCAAGCCCGCGAAGAAGCGCAGCTCAATCACTTGGGCCTTGCGTGGGTCGATCGCGGCGAGAGCCGTGAGGGCATCGTCGAGGGCGATCAGTTCGCGGGCACGGTCCCCGCCGAGGTCAGGAACTTCGTCGAGATTTACGCGTGCGGCGGCGCCGCCTCGTTTCGAAGTGGCTCGGCGCCGCGCCTGATCGAGCAGGATGTGCCGCATGATCTGGGCGGAGATGGCAAAGAAGTGCGCCCGATGCTGCCAATCGACGCTCGACACATCGATCAGTTTCAGATAGGCTTCATGCACCAGCGCCGTGGTCTGCATGGTGCGGCCGGGCGGTTCACCGCGCATCAGGTATCCGGCGATGCGCCGCAGTTCGTCATAGATGCGAGGCGTCAGCCGGTCGAGGGCGTTCCGGTCTCCCTCCGCCCACGCGCGCAGTAACAGCGTAGTTTCCGAACATTCACTGGAGGACACGTCTTCCGGATTATAACGGTTAGCGAGACGAAAAATAGGATAATTTGAACCATGAATCCGGAACGCTGGCAAAAAATCGAGAAGCTGTACCATTCGGCCTGCGAGCACGGAATCGCAGTGCTCGAAGGCACCGACCCAGACTTACGACGCGAAGTGGAACGGTTACTGGAGCAGAACTCCACCGGTAAGATCCTCGACCGCTCCGCCGGCCACTTACTCGACGAACTTACAGTAACTCAGCCCATGGATCGGGCCTTGTTATCGATGTCCGGGCGCCGGATCGGGCAATACGAGATCCGCGACATGCTGGGCGCCGGCGGCATGGGCGTGGTCTATCTCGCGTTCGATAGCAAGCTCAATCGGACGGTCGCCTTGAAGTTTCTACCGGCGCACTTACGCCACGACGAAGAGTGGAAGCAGCGCCTGCTGAGCGAGGCCCGCGCGGCATCGGCGCTCGACCATCCAAACATCGTGGTGATCTACGAGATTCATGACGCGGACGATTTCTTCATCGCCATGGCCTACCATGAGGGCGATACTTTGCGCGAGCGGATCGCCCAGGGCCTCACCCCCAACGAAGCCTTGCGGATCACCCGGCAGATGGCCGCGGGCTTGGCGAAAGCCCATGAGAATGGCATCCTCCATCGCGACATCAAGCCCGGCAATGTGATCGTGGCGAAGGACGGCATCACACGCATCATCGACTTCGGCTTGGCTACCTCCACCGAGGTAACCGCGACGCTTGACGGCGGAATTCGCGGCACGCCGCTGTATATGTCGCCGGAGCAGGCCTCCGGCAAAGCGCTCGACGAGCGCACGGATCTGTGGAGCCTGGGGGCTGTCTTGTACGAGATGCTCGCTGGTCATCCGCCATTCCGGGGCGGCACGCCATGGGGTGTAATTCACGCGGTGCGGGAGGCTCACCCGGCGCCGCTTCCCAACGTGCATCCGAAGATCGCCGCCATCGTCCGGCGGGCGCTCGAAAAGGATCCCGCGAAACGCTATCAGACGGCAGTGGAGATGGGCGCCGATCTCGATGCGGCCCTCGCCCCCGCCCCGGTTCGCTCCCGGTGGCTGATTCCGGCGGCGGCACTGCTCCTGGTGGTGGCTGGCATACTGGGCTGGTTCTATCAGCGTTCGGAGAAGCGCCTGTGGGTGCGCGAGAAGGCCATCCCCGAGATGGAACAGCTGAAGTCGGCGGGCAAGCCGCTGGCGGCCTGGCGGATCTTGCAGCAGGCTTCCGCCATTCTGCCGGGCGACTCGCAACTGGCGCAGTTGCGCGAAGCGCTCACTCACCGGGCCACCATTCGGTCCACCCCGGCCAGCGCGCAGGTCGAAATCAAAGACTATCTTTCGCCGAACGAGGCCTGGGTTCCGCTCGGCACGACGCCGCTGGTGAACGCCCGCATCCCTTCCGGCTACTTGCGTTGGCGGGTTTCGAAGGACGGTACGGAGTTGGTGGGCGCCCCGGAGTTTGAGGGTCTTGAGGGTTATAAAAAAGAGTTCGATTTTGCGTTGGACGCCGCGGCGCGCGCGCCCAAAGAGATGGTGGCAGTGCCGGGAGGCGATGCCTTCGCCATAGTCTGGTCTATCGGCGACGTAGGCCCCTACAAACTGCCCCCGTTTTCGATTGACCGATTTGAGGTGACCAATCAGCAGTATCAAGAATTTGTCGACCGCGGCGGTTATCAGAAGCGCGAGTACTGGAAAGAGAAGTTCGTGCGCGACGGCCGCGAATTGAACTGGGACCAGGCGATGGATCTGCTGCGCGATTCCACCGGCCGCCCCGGACCCGTCACTTGGGCAGCCGGCCACTACCCGGCGGGCAAAGCCAACTATCCGGTGGGCGGTGTCAGTTGGTATGAAGCGTCGGCCTACGCGGAGTTCGCCGGCAAGAGCCTTCCCGTGATCTCGCAATGGTATCTGGCTGCCCCCAGTTCGGTCGCCAAGTACATCACACCGCTGAGTAACTTCTCCGCCGCGCCGGCGCCCGCCGGGCAGTACCAGGGCCTCGGCCCATGGGGCACTTACGACATGGCCGGCAGCATGTCCGAATGGACGCGTTCGGAGGCCGGGCACGGCACCCGGTACCTGTTGGGCGGCGGGTTCGAAACGCTTCCGGTGGAATACTTCGAGCCCTTTGCCTCTTTGCCGTTTCTCCGCGCGGCCAACACCGGCTTTCGATGTGTGCGTAACGCCGGGCCTATTCCGGCCGAGGCGGCCGCGGAAAAACTCACGAAATATCGCGATTTCGCACATGCCCAGCCCGTTTCGGACGCGGTCTTTAAGCTCTATCGGGGCATGTATAGTTATGCGCGCACTCCGCTCAAAGTGAAGGCGGAGAGCGTCAAGCAGGACTCCACCGATTGGCGCAAGGAGAAGGTGACGATCAGTGCCGCTTACAACAACGAGCGCCTGGCGGTATATCTGTTTCTGCCCAAGAACGTCCAGCCGCCCTATCAAACCGTGGTGTTCTTTCCCAGCGCCCGGGTCCTGTCGCTCCCGAACAGCGACGAATTGGGCGACATGAAGTTCATCGACTATGTGATCCAGAGCGGTCGCGCGGTCGCGTATCCGGTGTACAAAGGCACTTACGAGCGCCCGGACCCCGGCATCGGCAGCATGCACACGGCGGAGGGTCGCGAGACTTTGCTGCACGACTCGAAGGACTTGGGCCGGTCCATCGACTATCTGGAGACTCGTTCCGACATTGATCGCGGACGCCTCGGCTTTCTCGGCGTCAGCATGGGCGCGGCGATGGGCGTGAACCTCGCGGCGGTGGAGCCGCGACTCAAAGCCGTGATTTTCCTGGACGGCGGCTTCGTGGAAGGCAAGCCGGCCGACGGCGTGGACCAAGTGGATTTCGCCCCCCGGCTGAAGGCGCCCACCTTGCTCATCTCCGGCAAGTTCGACTGGATCTTTATGGGCAAGGATGCATTGATCCGCCTGTTGGGAGCGCCATCGGCCGACAAGCGCGCCGTATTGGTGGATACCGCTCACGACGTCTCGGAGCAACGGGCGGACATGATCCGCGAAGTGACGGCTTGGCTGGATCGCTATCTCGGCAAAGTGCGGTAAGCACTAGCCATCCACGGGGGTGCTCCTCCCCTGGTCATGCCTGGCACCAACTGGGCTTACCAACTGGGCTTACCAAAGAACCTCTCCGCAGGCTGCCCGGACGTAAAGCTTCCACCGGGTTGGTCCGATAGCCCGGAGGAACTGGGCGGTCCCTGCTGAAGACTCTTGCCCGCACCCTTACCGGCTATGGGATGTTGAAAACGGGGCCATCCTGAAAACGGGGCCATCCGGGGTGCCACGGGGTGGTACCTTTTTGCCACAAATTCCCTCAAATGAACCACTTGCCGACTTCCCCCCGCACAAAACCACCGCCCGAACGTATTTTTTGCCAAATAAGTGAGAATTTTCCCCTCCAAAACACATTTATGTAACGGAGGGCAAAATGCCACGCAGACTTCGCTTCGCGCCGCCCGGTTACTGGTTGCATCTCACCCAACGCG
>JAYVRS010000180.1:0-7786 GCA_043776185.1 Bryobacteraceae bacterium
GCTGCCCAGATGAGAACGGTGAATAGCAGCAGATTGACGAGCGCCGCCGCGCACCAAACCGGAGGAGCGGGCGCGGCACGCTCACCCAAAAGCTCGGTCCAGATGCGGACTAGCAGTAGGTTGGCGAGGGAAAGCGCCACCAGCAAGGACCGTCCTGGCCCCAGGCTCACCCGCGCGTCCGTTTTTCGCACCAATAGAGATGACGACGGCCGTCCATGATGGGTTGCTGACGACGGATAAGGAATCGGAGACTCAGGGCGGCCTCGAAGGCCTCACGGGTGTCGCCGGTGTGGAGGTCGTCGCGGCCGCGCAGCAGGCGGCGATAGAAGGGGTCCTCTGGAGTCACGTACTCAATTACCAGCGTGCGGCGCGTGAGGTCAGCGGCGAGGTCGAGGATCCAGGGCAGCGGCACGCGCTCAGTGAGTGTCAGGTGATGCAGCAGTGCCAGCATCAGCACGCAGTCGAATTCGCCCGCCGCGCGATGGAAGAAGGCCGTCTGTTCGGCGTTGCGCCAACCGGTGGGCGGCGTCGGCTGGGCCAGATTCATCACCACGGGCAGAATGTTCAGCGCCAAGCGCTGCGCGTGCCGCCAGATCTCGTTGGCGGACTGGGCATCGCCCTCCACCGCCACCACGCGCGCCCCCTGTTCGGCCGCCAGCAGCGAGTATTCGCCGTCATTGGCGCCCAGGTCGAGCACTTGGCCGGCGCCCAACATCGCGGCCGCCACAAAGACCCGTTTGGCCTCGTGGGCTTCGCGATCATAGTGGCAATGCGCCTGGTAGCCGCTCCAACTGGTGCCCCGATCCAAGCCATCGGGAGTGTTCTCCAGCATCTTCCGCAAGCGGCGAAACAGCCGGCCGAGAATGAAGCTGGCCGTCTCTTCGTCACCCACGGCCGCCGGCCGGTAGGACGATTCCTTGGCTTCGTTGCGCATCCATTCGGCCACCGTAATCCAGGAGAGGGCCTGCGGGCGGAGGCGATCGCGCCATCCGAGCCGGGCGTACATCTCCTCGGTGGCCCACCCCTCGCGGCGTCCCAGGAAGGCCTCGTGCACGTTCACGCCCTTCCACTGGTCGAGCCAAAGCGGGTAGGCGAAGGTGGAGAGGAACTGCGAAAGCGGCCGCCAAAGCGGATCGCGAGGGGCGCGGGATTCGATGGAGAGGGCGTCGACGAAGACGGGCTTGGCTCCGCGGAAGAGAATGTTCCAGGGCGTGGCGTCCTTAAGACCATGGCCGACCGGCCGCAGCGTCTCCGCTAAGCGCAAGGTGAGGATCCCGGCTTCGCGCAGCATTCCGCGGGTCCACTCACTGGGGTAAGTGGGGAACCAGATACGCTCGTGCTCAAGCACGGTGGCGGCGGCCGTGTGGCCCGTGCGGTCCAAAACCGACTGCCGCTCCGACGGCGAGGCGATGCCGGTGCGGACGAAATCGCCCGATTCCACCAGCCGCTGCCCTACGGGCGACCCCAGCAGCGCTAGCAGCCGATCAGCGGACTCTTGTTTTGCCACACGATAGACCGGTTTAGCAGCCGGTCCCGCGACCACGAAGCCTGCGGGGTCGCGAAAAGAGATTTGCGCCAACAACTACCGGTTACGCCTGAAGACCCGGGCTACGAATCGACGGGTGGTGAACAGAAATCCAATAGAGACCGCAATCGCGGATTGCCAAACCAGTATTCCGGTGCCAGGGTCGGCGTAGGCCGAGAGAATAGTGGGGCTACCAGCGGCCATTAGGGCAATGCCCAAGATGCGAATCATGGTAAAAATCACTCCTCCTACTGATGGCGATCAACGGGCTTTTCGGGTCCGTGTTCGCGGTGTTTGATTAAGTAAAACACACGTTTTGCCCAAGCGTTTGCAAACTTGCGTCACTAGGCAAAAGTGGTCCGGAGTCTCAGGTGCCAGACTAAGGTCGATATGCTGATAAATCAATCGTGTCCTGGCCAATGCAAGCTCAAATTTTCTACATGTCTTTAAAATAGACAGTTTTGTCGTAGTCTTTACAAAACTTTAGAGAGTATTGGCCACTGACCGTGACAGCCTGAGGGTCATGAAGCCCTACGGTCCGCTTTTTCTCGTTTTTTCGCTGATCGCTGCTGATGTTTGGGACAAGAAGCCCTTTACCGAGTGGTCACCCAAGGAAGTGGATCACATGTTGACCAGCTCGCCCTGGGCACGCGAGACTGCGGCGGCTTTTGCGGGCGGCGGAGGCGCCGGTGGCATGGGTGCCGGTGGTCGCGGCGGCGGTCGCGGTGGTGGTGGTCGCGGCGGTGGAGGAGGCGGTATGGGCGGCGGCGGCGGTGCCGATGTGGACGCTAGCATGGGTGGTGCAGGTGGCGGGGGTGGAATGGGTGGCGGTGGTGGCGGGGGCGGGATGGGCGGAGCCGGAGGTGGTGCCGCTCCCGCTCCCCAGACCATGGTTTTGGTTCGTTGGCAGAGTGCCATGCCCGTCAAGCAGGCGCTGGTACGCGGCAAGTTTGGCAGCGAGGCGGCGACGGCGGCGGAAGCCAAGTCCGTACTCGCCAACGAAGAGGCCTACTACGTGATCGCGGTGGAGAAATTGCCGAAGATGGGCATGGGTCGCCCGGGAGCGGAGGGCAAGGGCGCGGAAGGAAAGGGCCCGGAAGGTCCAGAGCGCATGCGGCAGATGATGGCCCGGTCCACTTCGCTGCTGCGCAAGGGCAAAGAACCCATTAAGCCGGATGACATCAAGATGGCCATGGCGGAAAAGACGATGACCGTCTACTTCATCTTCCCGCGCACGGAGGCGATCACGCTAGAGGACAAGGAAGTGGAATTCAACACGAAGCTGGGTCCTTTGGAGATCAAGCGTAAGTTCAAGCTTCAGGACATGGTGTTTGCCGGCAAGTTAGCGCTGTAACTACGCCCGCCAATAAACGTCGATATAATCGCTGGCATGCGTGAACTGATTTTTGTTTGCTTGCTAAGCGCTGCGGCGTGGGCGGAGACCGGAAAATTGGGCGCCTTCACCAATTCTGAAGACGTCGGCGCGCCTCCCCTCAAAGGATCCACCGTGTTCGACTCGTCCACAGGACGGTACAAGGTCACCGGATCAGGCAGCGATATTTGGGCCAAGGCCGATCAGTTCCACTACCTGTGGCGCGAAATGTCCGGCGATTTTGCCATCAGCGCCACGGTGGAATTCCTTACCGAAGGCATCGCCCACCGCAAGGCCGTCATCATGCTGCGCCAGAGTTCGGACACCGATTCGCCCTATGTCCACCTCGCCATCCACGGCGACGGCACGCCCGCCGTTCAGTTCCGGACCACCAAGGGAGACAGCACCAACACCGTGGATTTCCCGGTGGAAGGCCCGGGGATCTGGAAGCTCAAGCTGGTAAGGCGCGGGACCGCCATCACCGTCTGGGTGGCGAAAGACGGTGGGCCGCTACGGGAACTGGGCCATACGGTGAATCAGCTGGGCAGCCCGATTCTGGCCGGGCTCGGGGTAAGTTCGCACACCCGGGAAGCCGTCAACACGGTGCTATTTTCCGACGTCAACGTTGAACAACTAGCCGCGCCGGTACCGGCTACCAAACGGCTGTAGATTCCAAAGGAAACACGAAATGTCGATGATGCGCCGTTTTTTACCGGTTTGTTTGCTATGTACCGCAGCCTTTGCTCAGAGCGGCGAGCTAGGGATCTTTACCCATTCCGGCGATGTCGGTGCGCCCGCCATCAAAGGTTCGTCCGCGTTCGACGCCGCCACCGGGCAGTACCGGATCACCGGTTCCGGCTCCAACATCTGGGCCAAGCAAGACCAGTTCCAATACGTCTGGCGAGAGATGACCGGCAACTTCACGATCACCGCCACGATGCGCTTCCTCGGCCAGGGTGCCAATCACCGCAAGGCGGGTCTCATGGTGCGCCAGTCGCTGGAGGCCGACTCGACCTACGCCGACGTCATGATCCACGGCAACGGTGAGCCGGCCCTGCAATGGCGAAACAAACCGGGCGAAGACACCAATACCTTCGACATCCCCTTCGCTGGTCCAGGAAAGTTCAAAGTGAAGTTGGTTCGCACCGGGGTAAGGATTTTCATGTTCATCGGGAAGGATGGCGCGCCGCTCAAGGAGATCGCGCACACGGAGGTCGCTTTTGCGAGCCCGGTTCTGGTGGGACTAGCGGTTTGCGCCCATCAGCCGGACGCCTCGAGCACGGTGATATTTTCCGATGTGTCGGTGGAGGCTCAGGCTACGCCAGTCCCCAACGCGCAATAACGGTTAGCGCGCCGGAGCCGCTTACCGCAACGTATTTTCGAGCGAATCCGTATGGAGAATCCGCTTCGCCCAGATTTGCACCTCTTCGTTGGACGCAGATTGCAGCCTTGAATTAGCCCACGCTGGTAGTGTGCCGAACTTCTCGGTTAATAGCTCAATAAGCACCCCTGCATGCCCTGTTGCCTGCCCTCATCGCGCCCTATTTAATACTGCTGCGGGATCAAAGGAGCCAGGACCTTTTTTTCCATCAAATCACCCTTGCCTCAAGGGGGCGATAAAACTCTAGAAGTTGAGCTTCATCACGAGCTGGATTTGGCGCATCGGCGTGTTGAAGAGCAGGCTCGAGATGACGCCTTGGTCGGAAGCGCCTAGCGTGCGGCCGGGGCCGCCGAATTGCGGGTGGTTGAGGGCGTTAAAGGCTTCGATCCGGAATTGGTGCTGGAAGCGCTCGAAGATCTTTGTGTTTTTGATCAGCGAGAAATCCACGTTCACCTGTCCGGGTTGGCGTAGGATGTTGCGGCCCGAACTGCCATAGGTGCCGGTGTTGTCCGGCGTTTGCGCGAAGGCGGTGGTGTCCCACCAGCGGTCGATGGTGGCGTTGGCGAGGTCGCCGTTGGCGAGGCGATTGGGGCGGTTGCCGGTGCCGTTGGAGAGCAGACCCTGCTGTTGCGCGACCGAAAAGGGAAGCCCGGTGCGCGCGATCATGATCATATTGATCTGCCAGCCGCCGAGCAGCCGGCTCGCGGGACCCTTGACGGAGCCCAGGTACTTCTTGCCTTGGCCGAAAGGCAAGTCGTAGTTGAAGGTGGACGTGAAGTTGTGTTTGATGTCGAAGTCGGCCAGGGCGCGGTCGTAGTTGAAGTTATACGGGTTTAGCGTGGCGCCTTCCGTGTCGGAGACGATATCGAGCGTCTTGCCCCAAGTGTAGGAGTTGATGAAGACCAACCCCGACGAGAAGCGCTTGGTGAACTTCGTTTGTAGCGAATGGTACTTTGACCAGCCGTTGCTTTGCGTCTGCGACAGGCTGCGCAACAAGGGCGCCACGCCGAGGAAAGGGCGGTTGACGTCAACATTGGTGACGCCGACCGTGGGCGGCGCGACGTTGATGTCGCGCTTCAATACCAGGTGCTGGCCATTGGAGCCGACATAGGCAACTTCGAGCAGGTAGTCCTTACCCAATTGCTGCTGCACGTTGACGTTCCACTGTTGGGCGCGGCCATCGCGGAAGTTAATGTCGAAGATGGAGCGCGTAGAGCCGGAGGGCGAGCGGGCCGGATCGACTATGGGGGGCGGCGGCAAACCATTGCTGAGGCGCAATGTGGGTAGCAGCGTGGTGGTGAAGGCTTGGGCCAGGAGGAACGGCGGGTTCGAAATCTTCGTCCCTGACCCGCCCGTAAGCGGGTTATTGAAAAACATGCCATAGCCGCCGCGGACGATGGTGCGGCCGTTGCCGCGAAGATCATAGGCGAAGCCGAGGCGGGGCGCGAAGTCCTTATAGGGCGTCTTCTGGAGCTTGCGGCCGACGTTCTGGCCGCCGATGACGGCATTCGGGGCGGCGACGACGAACTTGCCGGTAGTGGTGTCGAAGTTGGCCTGCCGGTCATAGACTTCGACGTAAGGAACGAAAACGTCCCAACGGAGGCCGTAGTTTAGGGTGAGGCGGCGGTTGACGCGCCAATCGTCCTGGAGGTAAAGTCCGATCTCGGGACGGCGCTCGCCCACGGTGCCCGACTGGTAGGTGCGCGTGGTGCTATTGCCGTAACCGAGCAGGAACGAGGCGCCGTCAAAGCCGGAGGCCGCGTTGAGGGCGCAGCCGCTGGCGATGCCCGCGCAATTCGACGTCAGGTTGTTGTTGAATTGGAAGGTGCCGGTGATGTTGTCGACGTTGAAGATATTGCGGCGGCGGCGCGTGTAGCTGACACCGCCTTTGATGCTGTGGCCGCCGCGCGTATAGGTGAGATTGTCGTAGTACTGGAAGGTGTCGAGCGCGGTGATGAGCGGCTGGTTGCCATTGGCGCCGATGTTGCGGAAGCCGCCATTGGCGAAGTTAATTTGCGACATGGCCGTGGTGGTTTCGGAGATGGCGATGCCGGGGATACCCACTTTCTCAGCCAAGCGGGTGCCGAAGTCGATGGACGTGACGTTGATGTTGAAACGGCTGATGCCGAAGCGGAACTCGTTCAAGAGGTGGGGGGTGAAGGTGTGCGTATCGTTAATGGCGACGCCTTGCGCGGTAACGAGGCCGGTGCCGGCGCCAAACGTGGTGCCGCCGTCGCCGCCGACGGGCAGCGTGGCGGGCAGAAAGCGCTGCGTGCGCTGATTGCTATAGCGGCCGAAGAGGTGATTCTTGTCCGAAAGGTTATGGTCAATTTTGATATCGCCCTGGTCGTCGTCGCGCTTTTGCGAAGGGTTGTAGAGGAAGTTGTTGATGGTCTGGCGCGTGTTACCGGAGAGCTGTCCGCTGGTGTTGGGGGCGGGGTAGATCTGGCTGATGATGTTGCGCGCGGCGGGGTCTTGCCGGGTGACGGGGACTAGGTTGCCGGCGAAGGGCGTGCCGGGATTGAGCGGGTCATAGACGATGCGATTCAACTCGGAGAAGTCGCCGCCGCGCATGGCAGGGGAGGGCACGGTGGAGAGGTAGGTTTGGGCCTGGCGAATGCGGCCGCCCTGGTAGTCCATGAAGAAGAACGTTTTGTCCCGGATGATGCGGCCGCCGAAGGTGCCGCCGAACTGATTCTGGCGGAAGGGCGGCTTACGGCGTCCGAATTTGTTATTGAAGAAGTCGTTGGCGTCGAACTTGTCATTGCGGAGAAACTCGAAGGCGCTGCCGTGATAGGTATTCGTACCGGACTTGATGGCGATGTTCACCACCCCGCCACTGGAGCGGCCAAACTCCGCCGAATAGGTGCTGGTTTGCACCTTAAACTCTTCGAGGGCATCGACACTGGGAAAGATCACTACCGAGTTGAGAAAGATCTCGTTGTTGTCCACCCCATCGAGCAAGAAGTTGTTGTCGCGCGTCCGTTGGCCGTTGGCCGAGAACGATGCCGAGGCGCGCCAGGCGAGGCTGCCCGCGCCGTCGATGTTGGCGCCGGGGATGCCACGCACCACGCCGGGAATGATGCGCGTGAGCGCGGCGAAATTACGGCCATTCAGCGGCAGATCCTTGATCTGGCGCTCGGTGACGGTGTCGCCCAACTCGGACGAATCCGATTTGACCACCGGTGGCGTAGCCTCCACGTTGATGGAGTCAGTGACGGCACCCAACTGCAACGCGATATCGACTCGCAGCTTCTGGTCAACGCCAAGCTTGAGATTCGTCAGGGTCGTCTTCTTGAAACCAGCCATCTGCACGGTTACCGAGTAAGTGCCAGGCGGCAGGGAAGGCACGGTGAACTCGCCGCCCGCATCGGCTGGCACGACGCGGATGAGACCGGTTTCCTCATTAAATAAAGTGACGGGCGCCTTGGCCACTGGGGCACCGGTGGCGTCATGCACGGAGCCAATCATGGTGCCACTGACGGCCTGGGCGGATAAATTGGACGCC
>JAYVRS010000181.1:0-7772 GCA_043776185.1 Bryobacteraceae bacterium
TCCCCATTTCGTCGTTTGGGATGCGGTTTGCGGCCATGTTACGCGAGGGCGATTGGAATATCCTCTTTACGCAGTTTATGACGCCCGAGAGCCGCATGATGATCCGCCGCAATGTGCGGGAGCGCGTGGATGCCGTGGCGAGCTTTCTGGAGTGGGATACTGACCCATACCTGGTGATCACCGATGAGGGCCGGCTGGTGTGGATGTTGGATGGCTACACCACCTCTCAGCGTCACCCCTATTCGCGGGCGCTGGGGGGCGGTGCTTACAACTATTTGCGCAATAGCGTGAAGGCCACCGTCGATGCCTACGATGGCACGGTGCGAATCTATGTTTTTGAGCCACAGGACCCGGTGATCCAGGTATATATGCGGCTCTTCCCGAAACTGTTTACGCCCAGTGCGCAAATGCCCGTCAACTTACAAGAGCACCTGCGCTATCCCGAGGTCTATTTCCGGGCTCAAGCCGAGATCTTCCGCCAGTTTCATATGCGCGATGCCGAGGCCTTCTATAACAAGGAGGATGTCTGGGATTTGGCGACCACGCAATCCGCGACGGAAGGCGGCAGTAGCACTTACGAGCCCACTTACGTGGTGACGACGCTGCCCGGATCGACGAAGCCGGAGTTTGCGCTTACGATTCCGTTTACTCCGCGGAATAAACAGAATCTGATCGGAGTGTTACTCGCCCGCTGCGACCCAGGCCATTACGGAGAGCTGATGGTGCTGCAGTTATCGAAGCAGGAGCTGATTTACGGGCCGATGCAGATCAAGGCTAGGATCAATCAGGATCAGACGATCTCAAAGGATCTGAGCTTGTGGAATCAGCAAGGCTCGAAAGTGCTGTTAGGCCAGACACAGGTGCTGCCGCTCGAGCGATCTTTCCTTTACGTGGAGCCCATTTACATTCAAGCAGCGCAGGCCCCGATGCCGCAGCTGAAGAAGGTGGCGCTGGCGTTGGGCAACCAGATTGCTTATGCCGACACTTATGAGCTAGCGCTCGAACAGCTGCGCGGTCAATTGTCGCTGGCTCCGGCGACGCCAGTTTCAAAGAGCAACGACCCTGTGCCGGTTACCGTTACTACGCCCAAATCTCCGGTATCGGCGGATCGAGTAGAGTCGTTACGGCAGCATTTCCGGCGATACCGGGAGTTGCAGTCGCAGGGCAAATTTGCCGAGGCCGGCAAGCAGTTAGAAGAGATCGAAGCGCTGCTGAGGTAGTTACAACGCAGCGACTTCGAGGATCTTGGCCTTGATGGTGTCGTGCCGGTTACCCGCGCCGCTGGTGATCGGGTCGCTGCCGTCGTATTGGGCGCGGACCAAGCCCTTGCGATCGATGAAGACGAGTTTGGGAACGGTGCCGGGCGTCATCAGCGAGATCTGCAAGAACTTGAAGGCCTTTTCCATGGATGTCCAGCCGACGGGGAAGCCCGGCTTGAAGCGTTCGATGAAAGGTGGCACGACCACCGGCCCATCTTCGACAAAGTCGCAGGCGACCATCTGCACTTTGGGCCCGAACTCCTGCTGCAGGCTGCGCAGAATCTGGGTGACTTCCTGGCAGTGCGAACAACTCGAGCGAATCAGCGCAAAGACCACGGTCTTGCCTTTGTATTGGCTGAGCTTCAGCGGCCCGGCAGAGGTGGTGATCTCGAACTCAGCGGAGCGAGGAATCTGTTGGGCCACAACCGCGCCGGATCCAAATAGGCCAGCACCTATAGCGAGAACTGCTCTTCTTTTCATACGCCTCCAGTTTAGCGCTCAGGTGCGGGCTGCGCATATTGAGTTTTGCGCTGCCGCTTCTCGGTGTCTATGCCGGTTTGCCGAAGGGCGGCATTCCCGGCAGGGGTGGACGGGTAAATTGTGAAGTCGCGCAGGGCGACCCGGGCGGGTTGGCCCTTCAGCTTCAGGAGTTCTCGGTTGAGCTCGAGTAAGTGAGCGCGGGTGAGTTCCAGGGGGTGCTCCCGCGGCTGATAGATGGAGCCGATGGGGTACTCGAGGAAGGGCGTAGCGGTTTGCTCGATGTGGTTGCCGAGTAAGTGGCTGACCAAATGGGTGCCGGCGAAATCGACTAGTCGCTGGGTGCTGCGCGCGTAGGTGTTCCAGTCGCGGATGTAGAGACGGCCCGGGTAGATGCTGTCACCGGTGAGGAGGATGCCGGTGCGGCGGTCATAGAATACGATGGCCGCCGTATCGTGGCCGGGCATGCCCAAAACATCGAGGACGCGGTTGCCGAGGTCGAGTTGGCCAGGGCTAGTGGGCCACTGGGCGATGCCGAAGGCCTTCTGAATGGCACTTACCTCGGCTGGGATGACTTCGATGCCAAGCCGCCCGGCGAACTGGCCATCACGCGACTTGTGATCGCCATGGTTATGGGTATGGGCTACCAGGAGCTTTGGTTTTGGGCGTCCATGCCGGTCGCTCCACTGGACCATGAGGCGGTCGACGAGGCTGGCCAGCTCGGTTTTGCCCGCGCCAGTATCGAGTAACAGCACGCGGTCTTGTCCGAAGATCAAATAGAGAAAAGGCTTTTCGTAGTGGCTACAGCCAGACTCGCGCAGGATGAAGAAATTCGCATTGTATTCATAGATAAACCAGTCCGGGGACTCCATGCAGCGCGGGCCGCCGGTAGACCAACGCGCGGGTAACGTCCCCGCCTCTAGGCCCGCGCCATTCGGTTGGGGTGCCTGGGCGAGAAGTGTAAGTAGAGTCAGAGTGATCAGTGGCAGGCTCCTATTCATATTGAGCCAGACAGGTGGCTTCAGATTTGAGCTTCAGGTCTTAGTGTACGTTTCAGACGGGAGGCGAGCGGCGGCGATCTGAGCGATATCGAGTAACTTGGGTTCGTTGCCGGGGCTCACGGTCTTGATGGCGTCCTTAAACATGGTGTTGCAGAAGGGGCAGGCGACACCGACGGTGCCGGCTCCGGTGGCGACTAACTCTTTGGCGCGCGTTTCGTTGACGCGAGTGCCATGTTCTTCGCCTAGGAAGGCTAGTCCTCCGCCGGCACCGCAACAGAAGCTGCGCTCGCGATTCTTGGGCGCCTCGATCAGCGTGGCCGATTGCGCGATCACCGCGCGAGGCGCGTCGTAAGTGTCGAGATAGCGACCGAGGTAGCAGGGGTCGTGATAGACCACCGTCTCCTCAGATGGGGCGCTGGGCAGTTGGGGGCTGAAGCGCGCCAGAAATGTGGAGTGATGCTCGACGGACAGGGTGGCGCCGAACTCGCGCCAGTCGGTGTTCATGGTCCGCACGCAATGCGGGCAGATCGAGAGTATCTTCGAAGGCGCGACAGCATTGATGTTTTGTAAGTTATATTCGGCGAGCTGTTGAAAGGCGAGGTCGTTGCCCAGGCGACGGGCGGAATCTCCGGTGCAACGCTCTTTTTTCAAGACGCCGTAAGTGATATTCAAGTGGCGCAGAATGCGGACTAAGGAGAGCACCACTTCGCGGCCTTGAGAATCGTAACTGCCCATGCAGCCGAGCCAGAGCAGATACTCTTGGGTGCCGTCGTAGATGGGAAGTTCACTTTTCTGGAGAAACTTGTCGCGCTCATTTTGCGAAAGGCCCAGCGGATTGCCGTAGCGTTCGAGGTTATTGAATAACTTACCGCCGTATTCGTCTTCCCACTTGCCCGTGTTCGTAGCACCGCGGCGCAGGCCGATGATGATGGGTAAGTGCTCAATGCCTACCGGGCACTGATACTCACAGCAACCGCAGGTGGTGCACTGGAAGGCGGCCTCCTGGGAGATATATTTGCCGAGCAAAGGCTGATCGCTTTGTGCGCCGAACTCGTTTAAGTAACTGCGCAGGCCGAGGATAATCTCCTTGGGGTTGAGTTCCTTGCCAGTATTCGCCGCCGGACAAAACTCGGTGCAGCGGCCGCACTCGACACAAGAATAGGCTTGCAGGGCGGCGAGTTGAGTGATGTCCTTACCGGTATCGAGGCCGAAATCTTCGTCGCCCACCAGGGGCGGGATCTTCGAGAATTCACCGCGCGAAAGAAACACCGTGGCCGGGCTTAGCACCAAATGTAAATGCTTCGTGTGCGGAATGAGGGGCATGAAGATGAGCAGCGAGGCGGTGTGCAGCCACCAATTGGCGTGGCCGATGGCGGTTACGTCGTGCGTGAAGTACTCGTAGAGATAGGTGACCATCAAGGTGAAAATGAGGCCGGCGATGAAGCCCGATTCCACCGAGACCTTTTCGCCGAGCCACTGGGGCCGCACGACGAAGCGGCGAATGAAGAGTCCGGCGATAGAGACGGCGCAGGTGACGGCGAAGAGCATGGCGAGGCCGAAGTAGATGCGGCCGAAGAAGCCGTCGTGCGAGAGCAGGTGGAGGCCGAAGCCGCGCAGGAGATGATCGAGCGTGACGAGAGAGAAGGCGCAAAAAGCCCAGAAGACAAAGGCGTGGGCGAGGCCGGGCAGCGGGCGTTCCTTGATGACCAAGGCTTGGCACATCACTTCCCAGAAAAAGTCCCAGACGCGCCGGGTGACGGGGGCGAGGGTAAAGCCGGGGTCGCGCTTCGCGCCCCAGATGGTGCGGAGAATAGGCCAGAGTCGCCAGAAGAATCCGCCAGCGGAGGCCGCCAGCGCCAGCAGTACGATGACGGACTCAACTAGGTGAGGATGAGACATAGGTCACTGAATTCCGACTTTAACACCTACAATAGGGGAGGGAGGGAATGTTTGCGTTATCTACTGTCTGGGGCGGCCGGTTTCATCGGTTCTCATCTGTGCGAGCGACTGTTAGGTGAGGGGCATGAGTTGGTGGGATTCGATAATTTGATCACGGGTGCGCGGGCCAATCTCTCCCATTTGATGGGGCACGCGGGCTTCCGGTTCGAGGAGGCCGATGCGACGGGCCCGACATTTTTGGCCGACGCTCGGGGGTGGGGTCCGTTCGATGTGGTGCTGCACTTCGCTTCTCTGGCAAGCCCGAAGCATTACTTAGCCCATCCGATTGAGACACTGGAGAGCGGGTCGACGGCCACGCGAAACATGCTTGAATTGACGAGGCAATGGGACGCAAAGTATCTATTGGCGTCGACGTCGGAGTGTTATGGCGATCCGCTGGAGCATCCGCAGCGAGAGACGTATTGGGGCAATGTGAACCCGGTGGGTCCCCGATCCTGCTACGACGAAAGCAAGCGTTATGCGGAGGCGATGACGATGGCCTACCATCGTTGCCATGGCTCAAAGACGGCGATTGCGCGCATCTTTAACACCTACGGGCCGCGCATGGCGCTGGACGATGGCCGGGTGGTGCCGGCCTTCTTGAAGCAAGCGCTGACGGGCGCGCCACTTTCGATTTTTGGCGACGGCACGCAGACGCGCAGCTTTTGTTTCGTCAGCGATCTGGTGGATGGCTTGCTGCGGTTGGCTCACGCCGATGAACGGTATCCCGTAAACTTGGGAAATCCGGCGGAGATCACGGTGGGTGAATTTGCGGAGAGGATTCGGAGCTTGACGGGCACGGGTTCCCCGCTGGAGTATCATCCGCTGCCGGAGAACGATCCCCAGCGGCGGCGTCCGGACATTACGAAGGCTCGAATGCTGCTTGGTTGGGAGCCGACGGTCAGTTTGGAAGAAGGGTTGCGTGAGACGGTGGCCTATTTTAAGCCACTGGTCCTCTGATCGGGGGACGGCGAATAGCGAGCTATGAGGTCACGGCTGACGCCGTGGGCTAGGCGACGGGTTGGGGCTTCATCCAGATTCGCGCGGCGGCCGAATTGCCGAGTTGAAAGGGCCGGTCCGTGAGGCGAATGGTGAGGGTGTCGTCGTAATTCTTCGCTTCGATTTTCAGCTCGGCTCCGGGGCGCACGCCGAGTTCATCAAGGTAAATGAGCAATTGCCGGTCGCGTTCGTAAACGCTGGTGACCGTGCCTTGTGAGTTGACGGGCAACTCACTCAGCGTCAGCCAGCCGCGTTGGCGGCGCACGGCGGGCGTATCGTTCTCAACGCGATTGCCATGGGGGCAAGTGGCGTTGGTGCCGAGCTTTTCGATCAGTTTGCGCTCAAAATCGCCGGATACCGCATGTTCCAATTGTTCGGCTTCATCGTGGACTTTGTACCACTCCATGCCAAACACTTCGGTCAACATGCGCTCAATCAAGTAATGGCGATAGAGCAAGCGGTGGGCGATCTCCCGGCCCTCATTCGCCAAACTGATCTGCCCGGTGGTGGGCGAGACATAGATCAAGGCGTCGCGTTTGAGACGCTTGATGGCGGCGGTGACGGCGGGCGCTGACACGTTTAGCCAACGGGCGAGTGTCGCCGCGATAACCGTTTCGCCTTCGGTTTCGAGATCGGCGATCGCTTTGAGGTAATTCTCTTTGGAGACGGTAATTTTCACGGCCAGTGTCATCAGTGTAACTCGCACAGACCGTGGGAGGCTGCTATCCTGCGAAGAATGAAGACGATTCAGTCCGCTTTCACGCTCACGATTAGCTTGGCGCTGCTGCTACCGGCCCAGGAAAAGGTGGATCTCACGGCGATTCATCGTCTGAAACAAGAGGCTTTGAACAATTCGAAGGTGATGGACACTCTGTTCCAACTCACCGAAGTGATTGGGGCGCGCGTGACAGGGTCGCCCGCGCACAAGGCGGCGGCGGAGTATGCGGTGAAGCGCCTGCAGGAGCACGGTGCGACCGCGAAGCTGGAGAAATGGGAGTTTGGCCGCGGTTGGAGCTTCTCGCATTTCGACATGCACATGACGGAGCCCACCGCGTCGACGATCATCGGCTATCCGCTGGCTTGGACGCCGGGGACCAATGGCATGGTCTCTGGCGAAGTGATGTTCGCGCCGATTACGTCGCCGGCCGATTTCGAACGTTGGAAAGGGAAGCTGCGCGACAAGATTGTGCTGACCGAACGGCCCCACGACTTGACCCTGCCGCTGACGCCGTTCGCTAAGCGCTATAGCGAAACGGAGTTGACGGAAATGGAGATGGCGGCCACGTTCGGCGGTGTCCGCGGACCCGGCGAAACGGGCGGCCCCGGCGGTCAACCCGCACTGCCGTTGCTGCCTGGCGAGGAGCGGCCCACCACGCCCGAAGGTATTCGGGCGGTGATGACGCGCTTCCGCGACCGGCGCAATCAATTTCTGAAAGACGAAGGCGTTTTGCTGACGCTTTCGACGGGAACGAAGGGGGAAGGCGGCACGGTATTTGGCACGTCGGGCGGTTCGCAAGATACGAAGACCGTAACGCCGCCGCCGATGGCCGCCATCGCCACCGAGCATTACAACCGCCTTCATCGCTTAGTGACGAAGAAGCTGCCGGTGAAGCTTGAGTTCAACATTAAGAGTCAGTTTCATGAGGAGACGAAAGACTCTTACAATGTGATCGGTGAGTTAGCGGGCAGCGGCAAAAATAAGGACGAGTATGTGATGATCGGCGCGCACCTGGATAGCTGGCAGGGTGCCACCGGGGCCACCGATAATGGTGCCTCATGCGCGGTGATGATTGAGGCTTTGCGGGTGCTGAAAGAGAGCGGCGTGGTGCTGAATCGTTCAGTAAAGATTGGCCTGTGGAGCGGGGAAGAGCAGGGCTTGTTGGGTTCGCGCGCCTGGGTGAAGGAGCATTTAGCCAATCGCGAAACGATGCAACTGACGAAGGAGCATGGCCGTATTTCGGCTTACTTCAATATCGATAATGGCGTGGGAAAGATCCGCGGCATTTATACGCAGGGCAACGATATGGTGAAGCCGATCTTTGAGCAATGGCTGACCCCCTTTAAGGATTTGGGCGGCGCGATGCATGTCACGGGGCGC
>JAYVRS010000182.1:0-2372 GCA_043776185.1 Bryobacteraceae bacterium
GGCGTCACGAAATGTCTGGCCAAGCTGGGGCCGGAGGCGAGTATCCGATACATCGTGCTGACCCAGGGTACTCCCTTGCAGGTCTGGTCCGATGTCAACAGCGGAACCATCAACTCGGAAGTTGCCAGCGTCGATTCGGAGCTCACCTTGCTTTACGGGCGCCGCCAAGGCCAGCGCTTTCCTTTAATCGCGGGAGTCCCGAACCCCTTCTTCCGCCAGCGGGATACCCCGTTCACGCAACGGGCATTCCCGATTTACCTAGTGACTCGATTGGCGGGCTATGGGTTCGCGGAGATTCGCGCGATGATCGACAGGGGCCTGGTCGCCCAGAATCGAGGGAAAGCAGTCATCGATCTCAATGACGAGTCTGACCGGGAGGGCAACAATTGGTTGCGGACGGCGGCGCTCTTACTTCCGGCGGATCGCTGCGTGATCGACGAGTCACTGAAGGTGCTCTCCGGGCTTTCCGACGTTGTGGCGTACGCCGGTTGGGGCTCGAATGACAAGTCCCGCAAGGAGAGATTCTTGCACATGAAGTGGTTGCCGGGCGCCATCGCCACCGAGTTCGTTTCCACCAACGGTCGCACCTTCGAGCGCCCGCCTGCCGCTTGGAATCTCGGCACATGGACCGACCGGCAAAGCTGGTGGGGCGGCTCCCCCCAAAGCCTCGCCGCCGACTATCTACTAGAGGGAGCTTCCGGCGCTACCTGCAACGTGAACGAACCCTATTTGCGGCAATGCGCGCGGCCGGACCAACTCCTGCCCGCTTACCTCGGTGGCCGCAACTTCGCTGAGTCGGCTTACTTGTCGATTCCGCAGCTGAGCTGGATGAACATTGTCATCGGCGATCCTTTGATGCGACTGCGGTAGCTAGCACTGCACAATCGCGCGGTGGCACTCTTTACTTTCTCCATCGACAGCCCACAGCGTAAGCTGTGGGCTAGATGAGAGCAGTGCCTCTGGTCGGGGCACTAGAAAGAGAGCTGGTTGATGAGCTGGTTCAGCTCGGCTTGCAGCGTCATCACGGTCTTGCGACCGGCGTTTTGGGCATCGCGGAGAGTGGCCAGCTTGGCTTCGGAAGCCGCTAAATCACCGGCGTATTTGCGCACCTGCTGCTCCTGGCCATTCACCCGATTCAGGCTCTCCAGATTCTGGCGCACGCGTGACTGGTCCTGCACCACTTCGTTGATTTCGGTGGCGACGCGCGTGATTTGGCGCCCGGCCTCGCCGATCTCGCGCTTTTTGGCTACGATCTGGTCGAGTTGCTTACGGGCCGCGTCGGTGAGGCTCTTGTTGCGTTGATAGATCAGGATCTGGTCGTCGTTCATGTTGCTGATCTGCTCGACGTTCTCGAGGATGCGCTCTTCGCGAACGACGAATTTGTCGGTGGCGCTTGGGGCCAGTTTTACTTCGAAGCGGTGATGATTGGCCGTGGTCTCGGTGGGCTTCACGTCGCCCAATAGCTTCGATTCCGAGTGGAGCGGATGTTCAATGATCAGGGTTTTGGCGCGTGGATCGACATTGCGAATGGTGTAAGTGGTGGTTTCCAGAATCGCCAGCTTCGCGGTGAGAATGCCGTCCTTGGCTTTGATTTCGCGGACCACTTCGCTGCCGCTTTCGGCGTTGGTGGTGATACGGGTACCCAAATCGGTGGCGTAGCTGATGAGCCGTTTGTCACCGGCTTTCAAGCTCTCCATCAGCGCTTCGCCACCGTAGGCGGAGGCGTCGAATACGGTGATGGGGCCGCCATCCAAAGTCTTGCCGGTGGAGTTCACCAGGGCGGCGGCCGACATGGGGTTGCGCGAGGACTGGCCGGACGTATAGATGAGCAGCTTGCGGGCGGCGAGCTTCTGTTGGACGAAGGGCAGCATCACCGATTCGTTCTTGTGGACGGTGACGGGCGTGCCAAAGCGGTATTCGAAGAGGTCGCCGAGATCGCGGCCTTCGGTGTTGACGGCCACCGTACTGATCGTCGTCTCCAGCATCGCCGGGGCGCGCTGGACGTTTCCGAACTTAGACAAACGATCCATCATCGGGGCCGCGGCCAGCGCGGGACGGTTTCCGAAACCTCCCAGGCCGGTGCCGGGAATACCTCCCACGACGCCGCCTACGACTCCCCCGATCGCACCGTCATAAGTTACGGGACCTTGCGCCTGCTCCTCCGCCAAATCGGCCGTCTGGCGGGCGACGTACTTGGGCTCATAAAGACGCGAGATGAAGCTGACGGGGCGTCCACTCACCAGCGCCAGTTGCACTTTATTCCAGTCCTCACCCGTGGTGTTGTCGACAATGGCCCAGCCTTCGAGCGTGGGGTCGCCGGTGGCGGCGAAGATCAGCCGGTAGCTCGACTTCCAGATGGGCGTAGGGATCAT
>JAYVRS010000183.1:0-7765 GCA_043776185.1 Bryobacteraceae bacterium
GCCTCAAACTCCTTGGCCGCGGCGGCCACGCGCTCCGGAGTGCTCTTACTCTGGAGGTCATTCGAGGCGAAGCCCGCCATCACCGGCGACATGCCCATCGCTAGATTACCTCCAGGTCGGCTTCGAGCGCCGCCGCGGCTTTGAGGTTTTGCAGGATCGCGATGACGTCGCGGGCGGTGGCGCCAATCGATTGAAGGGCCCGCACGAGTTCTTCTACCGTCGCGCCGCCCTTCAGCACCAGCGACTTCGCCTTCTCCTCTTTCACCGCGACCGTGGTGACGGGCGTGACGGTGGTGACGCCGGCGCTCAACGGGGCCGGTTGGCTGACATCGAAGGTGGTTTGGATCTCGATGCTGAGCGCGCCGTGCATGATCGCCACCGGCGAAATCTTGACTTCTTTGCCCATGACAATCGTGCCCGTCCGCTCGTTGACCACGATGCGGGCGGTGCGGTCGGCCAGGACGGTGAGACTCTCGATAGCCGCCATGAAATCGACGGCGCGGGTGGCGTATTCGGGCGGGGCCTCGACGCGCACCGCGCCCGAACTCTCCGGCGTCGCGTGGCCCGCGCCAAAACGTTCGTTGATGGTGGCGGCAATGCGGGCGGCCGTGGTGAAGTCGGCTTGCCGCAGCTGCAGGCGAATGGTGGAGCCCAGCGCCACCGTGGGGGCCGGGCGCTCGATGATGGCTCCGCTCGGCACCCGGCCGGCAGTGGGATGGTTGAGCGAAGCGCTCGCTCCGCCTCCCTTGGCCACAAAGCCGCCCGTGATGACGGAGCCTTGGGCGACCGCGTAGACTTGCCCATCGAGGCCCCGCAGGGGCGTCGCGAGCAGAATGCCGCCCTGCAGGTTGGTTGCGTCGCCCATCGCGGCTGCGGTAAGGTCGATGCGGGTACCCGTTTGCGCGAACGGCGGCAAGTTCGCCGTCACAATCACTGCCGCCATGTTCTTCACCTGAAAGCCCGTCGGGCTGACTTGCACGCCCATGCGTTCGAGCATGTTGGCGAGCGCTTGCGTGGAAAATACGGTCTGCCGCTTGTCGCCGGTGCCTTGCAATCCGACCACCAGCCCATAGCCGATCAGCTGGTTCTCCCGCACGCCTTCGACGGAGACCAGCTCCTTGACCCGGGTGGCCTTGGGGGCCGGTGACGCGGCGGGCAATCGCGCGGCGGTGAGGATCGCTACCAGGAACCAGCGGCCCGTGATGCGAAAGAAGGTCAAAATGGAAGCACTCCCAGTAACAGTCGGTACAACAGATTGGGACGCCGCACCACGTCGTCCACGACGCCCTTGCCAGCCACCCGGACTTCCAGCTGAGCAATGCGGTCAGAGCGCACCAGATTGGCGGTCGACACATCGTTCCAACGCACCACGCCGCGCACGGTCACCGTCTGCTTCTCTCCGTTGACGCCCACCTGTTTGGTGCCCTCGACGACGAGGTCGCCGTTGGGCAGCACCTCGGTGATGCGAGCCGACAGCGTCGTCGACAGCGTATTCGTCCGGCTGGTTTCGCCTTGTCCCTGCAATTGGGAATTGGAAGAAACCCCCGTGAGATTGGCCAGCGGGCTGGCCGCCTTGGTGAGGCCGGCCAGCGCGGTGACGTTCGCCTTGGCCGAGCTGGAGCGCTTCGCCGTGGTGGCTCCCCGATTGAGGGCGGAAGCCCGGTCGGCAACCACGATCGTCACGATGTCACCGGCCTGGTTCGCGCGGAAGTCCCGTGACAGATCGCCGAGCCGGCTCCCTGGCACAAAGGTAGAGCCCGGCGAAAGTGCGACCGGCATCGGCCTCAGGTGAGCCGCTTCGATATGCTCTTCGAGCGGAGTTTTCACCGGATCACGAGGCTTTCTCGAGAGCGGCCAACCTACCAGAAACAGCAGCAAGAGGCTATGGGCGAGCATTAGGCGAATCCTCCGTTGTTTTGATGACGGGCGTTTTCAGGCTAGGCGATTTCAGGGCCGGCACCTTCCGGCCCGGCGGTGGCGGTACAGGTGTTGGAGATCCGGGGGGCTTTAACGGGATAGAGGGCGAACGTGCCGGGGTACGCTCCGGAGTCATCACGGCCCGCCCCATGCCCGTTACCTTCGATGAGAAACGCCGTCCGGTGAGTGGGTTCTTGAGCAAGATCATTTCTCCGGCGCGGCCCGGCGACTCGGCCTGAGCCGTCAGGGTGGCGGAGGTTTCGCCCGCGATCTCGCTCCCAGACTCGCCCCCTGGAAACTCGCGTACTGGTAACTCGACCTCGACTGAGTCGCCGCGCTCGATGTCGCGTCGCAACGCCAGCAACTGCGGTACCAGCGGCGTATGGGCGGGTATGGCGCGCCGCACCCGGCGACCGACGGCCAGTGAGACATCGGCCAGCGGAGCTTCCCAGGCCGGATAGTCGATCAACTCCACTCGCTCAATCGCGTCGATGCCGACGATTTGGCCGGCCTCAAGTGTATGGCGAGCGATCAGCCCCGGACGGCGTACCGCGACGCGGGCTCGCGCCCAGACCGGAAAAGCCCGCCCACTCTGGCTCACCAGGTGACCGCGCCATTGGATGACCGGAAGGGGGATCACGGGCGGCACCGCCGCTGCTATGCCCGAAGCCATTTCGGCGGGAACCGCTGATGACCGGGGAAGGTGCGGGAGGTTTCGTGAGGAGAACTCCAAGCGCCCGGGTGGCGCCGACGCCGGCGCAAAGCTCACTAACTCGATTTCGTAGCCCACGCCGGTGGCGCGCATCGCTTCGAGAAGCTTTTCCCGGTCGATGGGCTCCACTATCCGTACGAGGCAAACGCCTCCCGCGTCCGGTGCGCTGGTTTCTGGCCCGGGGGTGATCGCGATTCCCAATTGGCGGCCCATCCTGGCCAGTTCGCCCGCCGAGATCCAGCGAGTGACCCCCGGGGCCGGGGCCCAGGCCACTCGGGTGGTGCCCGGAAGCCTGCCGAAGCCTCCTTGCACTCTGGCGAGATCGGCCGCCGTGACGGCCTCGTCGCGCAGTGGTATGCATTCGGAAGCCGCCGCGAGAACTCCGCCGCCTAGCCCCAAACCAAACAGTAAACTAACGCGCCACATTGTTCACCTGCTGATACATCTCGTCGGCCGCCCTCACGACCTTCGTGTTGGCTTCATAGGCTCGTTGGCTGACGATCATGCTGATGAACTCTTCGACCACATTCACGTTCGAGTTTTCGACGTAGCCTTGCAACAGTGCCCCCAAACCTTCCTGTCCCCCCGGATTGCCCACCACCGCTTCTCCGCTGGCGTCGGTGGGCGCGTAGAGATTGCGCCCTAAGCTATTGAGACCGGCCGGATTTACAAAGTTCGCCAGTTGGATCTGCCCGGCCACCGCCGTCGCCGCTTGCCCCGGCAAGCTGAAGCTGACGGTGCCGTCCGAGGCAATCGTGATCGATTGCGCTTCCGGCGGAATGGTGATCTGCGGTTCGAGCGGATCGCCGTCCTGGGTGACCACGTTGCCGTCGCGATCGAGGTGAAACTGGCCGCCGCGCGTGAAGGCCACTTCGCCCGTCGGCCGGCGAATCTGGAAGAAGCCCTTGCCCTGCACCACCATGTCAAGCGAATTGCCGGTGAGCTGGAAACTGCCCTGTTCAAAGACGATCGAGTTGGAGGAGGCGCGCGCGCCCAAGCCAATTTGCAGGCCCGTGGGAATTACGGTTTGCGACGTCGCAGCCGCCCCCGGTTGCGCGAGCGTTTGGTAGAGCAGATCTTGAAACTGGGTGCGGCGCATCTTGAAGCCCACCGTATTGGCGTTCGCCAAATTGTGCGCAATGTTGTCGATGTTGATTTGCTGGGCGACCATGCCGCTGCCAGCGCTATAGAGAGCTCTAATCATGAATTCCTTTTAGGTTTCGAATATCGGTCATTGGGCAGCCTAGCTGAACTTGGCAACCTCTTCGACACTGCGACGGTTCATTTCACCGCCGATTTGCAGGGCCTTCTGCAGGCTTTCGAATTGCCGCATCACATTGATCAACCGCACGGCCGATTCGGCCGGAGTGACGTTGGCGGCTTCGAGCTTGCCCTGCTGGACCTCGGCATGCAGAGCCCGCGGAGCTACGGTGGGTAGATCGAAAGAGAAGTAGTTTCCGGAACGCTTCTGCAACTGCTGGCCCATTCCCGTATTTGGGCCGGTATTTGGGCCTGGATCGGCGATCAAGAGTCGATTCACCACGAGCCCATCCTGGCGCACCGTGCCATCGCGGCCGAATTCGACGGGAAGACGCGGATCGAGGAAGATCGGCTTTCCTTCGTTACCCGAAACCACCAACCCGTCCTCGGTTTCGAGGCGCGACCGCCTGAGCGGGTCAAGCGGTTGGCCGGGTGCCTGATTGGGAGTTGGTTCTACCGGCACGAGGCGAAAGTGGCCATCGCGAGTATAAAATAGCGCCGCCGGGCCATTTCCGGTAATAGTTCCAGCCCGGGTTCCGGTCGCGGTTCCGGTTGGTGCGCCCACTGGTGCGCCGGCTGGGGTGCCGGCTGGGGTGCTGGCTGGGGCGCGAGCTTCAGTGACCACGAAGAACCCGCTTCCTTGCAGCGCCACGTCGAGCGGTTGCCCGGTCGTCGCGAACGCGCCCTGCGAAAAGTCAGTCCACCGCGAGTCGATATCGGGCTGCTGAGTTGGGTCGAAGGATCCGGTCGATGTTTCGTAGGCCTCATCGGCGGCATAGCGCCGGTAAAGTTCGCGGTCGGCTTTGTACCCGGTCGAATTGGCGTTGGCCAAGTTATTCGCCAGGAGATCCAAAGCCTCCACGCGTGAGCGGATGCCGGCGGCGGCGGTGGAGGTGAGTGCGTCCATTTGGGGAGAGCTCTTGCAATTGTCGGGCCGAAGTTTGCTCGAGACATTGGCCACCAAACTGCAATGCTCCGTCCCGTGTCTGCCAACCTCGCTTTCCCCAATTCCTTCGATCCTCGGATGTTGGCCGCTCCTCGGCCCCGCACCCCTTTGCTTGGTACTGGCCGGCCGCCCCGTCAGAATCCCGAGGGGAACTGGCGCGGCGCAAACGGACCCGAACCGAGATTTTCTGAGCAATTTCACTCTTTCGTTGACGCAAATGCCCAAGTGGCCAGGCGCGCGGCGGAAGATTCATCCTCCCCTCGGGCCGCTAAAGACGGAGCCGACCGTGGCTCAACTCACGCGGAGCATGCTCCAGAAAGTGGTCCGAAGCAAGGCGTGGAGGATAAGAGGCTGCGTTCCAATTCAGCATCGCGTTCCAATTCGGCAATGGCCCGCCCAATATGGAACCCAATATGGAACCCAATGTGGCACGCCATAGCAGTTCCGGCGGCGACGACCGCCGGAGATGGAAGCGACGTCGGGCCCTCCTCGGGCGATTTTGAGATCCGCGAGACGGGCATCGAGACCGGGCAGGGTGACACACTTTTGGCGGATGCCAATATCTTGACGCGGCCGCTGTCGTCAGGGGAGGCGGCACCTCGAACGGCTGGGCAGGCAAGCGGCGAGGGAAACGCCACCTCCGGAGCATCCAAGCGCGATCCTGCGGGACGAACGACGATGCCGAGTCTCCCAACGGCTCTCACCGTAGTTTCTACCCCATCGGCGATAGTGGAGGCGAACGCTCTGCTCGCCCACCCCGAGACTGAACCGGCTGGAAACCAGGTAACACCGGGTGAATCACACGATGGAGCAAGGGTATCCGCCGGGGTGGCACTCACGACCGATCTGATCCTTGACGCGCCAGCCAGCGCGGGTTCCGGACTGGCACCGTTGGTGGCCAACGGTGAGTTGGTCCCCCCGGCTACGCTCCCTACGTTGGCGACCGTGGGCAGCGAGAATCGAGGAACGCCAGACTCTGCGACGTGGGAAGCAAAGGCGCTGGACGGCCCCGGTGCCGACGAAAAAACCGCGGCGGAAGGCTTCCAGCTTGACCCCCGGGAATGGTTACAGGTTAAACCCCTTTCTCACGATGCTCCTCGCGACGCTCCGGCGGCCTGGACCGCGGTAGACGGAAGCTCAACTGATCCAATTCCCGTGGCCATCTCGAGCCCGATCGCTCAAGCGCCGGGTTTTGACCAGCAGCCGCGGCCACCAGCCCCCACTTCTACGGGCCGCCCCTTGCCGGATAGCCACGGGCCGACCGCGTCCTTGGCCGGCGCTACGGCGGAGAACACCCTTCCCGGTTCCCGCGGGATCGAGGCTGCGGTTTCGATCGTGGTTCGCCTGGCACAGGAGCAACCTCTCCTCGGGGGCAGTTCTCCGGAGTTGCCGAAGCCAGATGATCCCGCGACGCTGGCGGGGTCGATGCCTAAAACAAGCGGCGGGCCGTTCCTCGAAAAGGCACTGGAGCGGGCCAGGGAAGGCTCTTTTGACCGGGCCGGCAAGGATGCTGGGACGGTGGTGCCGGTCCGCTCGATGGCGATGCTTGACTCCTCAGCGGGTAGCCAAGCCGACGGTAGCGATCCCCACCATCATCCTTTCGCGCGCGAAGAATCCGCGCTGCTGAACGAGATTCCCGGTGCGGGTGGTGGGCGTGATTTCTCCGCTTGGATGCCGGGCCATGGTGCAGAAATGGCGGGTCAGCTCACACCGAATGAGACCGGGGCAGGGACCGGGATCACCACGACCAAGCTGCAGGAAACGGTTGAGGCGACGCCGGAGGCGGCTCCCGAACGGCTGACCGCGCCGCCGCGGGAACTGGTGCTCACGATCCCTGGCAGTGCGGACGGTGAAGGCGTCCTGGCGAGCGTCCACGTCCGAGACCATCACGGAGCCGTCGAGATTGCGGTGCGTACGCCTGACGCGCAACTTTCGAGTTCTCTCCAAGACGGTCTGCCCGAGCTAGTGGCGCGCCTGGAGACCCAGGGAGCGGTGGCGAGCGCTACCAGGGGCGATCAGATGTCGGGAGGCGACGCGGGCGGGGGACCAGCGGATTGGAGCGGTATGCAAGATGGACGGCGCCAAGAAGGGCAACCCCCAGAAGGGCAGGCTGGGCAAGAACCGGGCAGCGGTAGAGGCGGGGAGCGGCAACAGCATCCCCAGGATCGCGGCCAGCCCGGGGGGCAAATTCGGGAGCTGCGCCAGCAGCGGCAGGCGCGTTGGCAAGCGAGCTTGGGGCTCGCGTCGCGATGAACCGGCGGCCCACCAGCGCTGGGGAGCCGCGTTCCAGGGAGCCGGACTGAGCCCCGAACGCGTTCCCCTTCTATCCCGAGAAACCACGAAAGTAAAGCCTAAAGAGAAAAGGACCACCATGATCAACAGTCTTCATACCGCCGACCCTTTGGCACCGGCCCCGTCTTCCCCGATTACTCCCGCTGCGGACCCCTTGGCGAACAAGGAAGTGTTCCTCAGTCTGCTGGTGGCGCAAATCAAGAATCAAGATCCGATGAATCCCACCGATAGCGTCCAGTTCCTGACCCAGTTATCGCAATTCACTCAGACCGAACAGACCTTGGGGATGAGGGACGACCTAAAACAGATCAAGGCTGCGATCGAACACCTCGGGGCCCCCAAGCCCGCTTAAATCATTCCAGATCATCGAGACCGAAAGAGAGATCCATTAATGTTTACATCCTTTTCCACCGCCCTTTCTGCGCTCGGCGCCCATTCGACCGCCGTTGACGTGGTGGCCAATAACCTGGCCAACCTAAACACGGCGGGCTTCAAAGCGAACGCCCTTTCTTTTTTCGATCTGGTGTCCGAATCCTTTGGCCAAGGCGAAACCCAGATCGGCTTCGGCGTGGGTCGTCCCGTTACCCAGCGGCAGTTTACCCAAGGCGCGATCCAGGCCTCCAACGGCCCCCTGGATG
>JAYVRS010000184.1:0-2370 GCA_043776185.1 Bryobacteraceae bacterium
CTTTAACGTCTGCGACCGCCGCGCGGCCGTCAGCAACCTCACCTTTCCGCACGAACTCGGCCACAACATGGGTTCCACCCACGACCGTGATAATTCCAATGGCACCGGGCTTTTCCCTTACTCCTTCGGCTACCAGCAAACCACGACGGCCCCCTTCTATCGCACGGTGATGGCGTACGCCTGTTCGGCGGGCGTCAACTGTCCCCGCGTCCCCTATTTTTCCAATCCCGACGTTCGTTATGCCGGCTCGCCCACCGGCCTGGATGTCAATGCGGCGCGCTCGGCCGACAACCGCCGTACCCTCAACGAAAGCGTCCGCTGGACCGCCAACTTTCGTTCACTCAGCAACGCGCCCGCCCCCACCTTCGCGGTAAATCCCACGCGCTTCAATGCAGAATCCGGCGGAGGCACCGGCGGCGTCGACGTCACCAGCACCGGACCTTGGACCGTGCAGAACAACCTCAGTTGGGTCCGCATCACCAGCGCCAACAGTGGCACCGGCAATGGCCGAGTCACCTTCACCGTGGCCGCCAACGCCCAAACCGTCGCCCGCTCCGGCAACTTCATCATCGGCACCGAGAGCATTACGATTCTGCAAGCGGCCAACGAAACGGTAACTTGCACGCTATTGCCCATCACTGCCGGCGCGCCCCTGGATGGGTCGCTCGCGGCCAACGGCTGCGTCAGCGGGCTTCGCGCCAACAGCTATGCCGCGCGCTACGTATTCAATGGCTTGCAGGGCCAGCAGATCGCCGTCGCCGCCACCTCAACCAACCTTGACCCGTATCTTTACCTCGTCTCGCCGGACGGCGTCGTCCTGCAAGAGAACGACGACAGCGGCGGATCCGCCAATTCGCGCATCCCGGTCAATACCGGCTTCTACACCCTGCCTGTCACCGGCCTCTACACGATCGAAGTTTCCACTTTCGCGCCGCGCACCACGGGCACGTTTAACGTCTCCATCACCGCCAATACGGCCGCCTGCACTTACACCTTGAGTCCGGCTTCGGCGCGGGTCGGTGCCGGGCAAGGCCAAGGCGTGGTGAACGTCACCACGCAGGCCGGTTGCGTAGTGACGGCCGTGGCGAACGCGGCTTGGATTCTGATCCGGTCAGCCGGCGAAGCCTCGGGCAGCAGCACCGTGGTCTACGAAGCGCGCCCGAACGCTGGGGTGGAACGCACCGGCACCATTTCCATCGGCGGACGGCAGTTCACGCTCACCCAATCCGGCCAGCCCGGCGGTTGCGCGGTCACCCCCATCGTGGCCGGGCAAATCGTCACCGGTGCCCTCAGTGCCACCAGTTGCCTGGGCCAATTCCGGCAAGGCACATTTTACGCCGCTCGCTACCGTTTTAGCGGCACGGCGGGGCAACGAGTCCAGATCACTCTCACCTCGCCCACCCTCGACACATATCTCTATCTCATCGGCCCGGACGGAAAAGTGGTAGCCGAAGACGATGACGCCGCCGGCGACCTCAATTCGCGCATCCCCACCACGGGCGACTACTTCGGCCTGCCGTCTACGGGAGACTACATTCTCGAAGCCACCACTTTCGATCAAAAGGCCACCGGCGCTATTACCGTTTCCATTACGGAAGCCGGCGCCGGGGCACCCGTGGCCGGCGTGCTGATCTCCGGGCAGCCTTATCTGCTAAATCTCACCCCGGTAGACCAGAGCACGCTCTTCGACGACCGCGTGCTCGAGATCACCGTGCCCGAAGGCGCGCGCCGTCTCGAAGTCCGCACCGACCCGTCCGACCCCGCGCAGGACCTCGACCTCTTTGTTCGCTATGGTGTGCCGCCCGTAGTGCAGGACGGCCGCGTGGTGGCCGACCATCGCTCTCAAGCGGAGAACACCGGTATCGAGCGCATTCTGGTGGACGCGGGCACCCAGCCCGCCCTTCGCCCCGGCAAATACTATGTGGCCATCGCCCAATTCACCCGTGGGGTGGCGAATAACGTGAACGTCATCGCCACCGTGGAAGCGGTATCGCGCTCACGTTACACCCTGCGCGAGCGCGTCGTCGCGCGAACCGCCGCCGTCGGCTGCGCCACGCCGGCCGCCGCCGATACCTTCGCCCCCACTGACGCTCGCGCTTACTTCTACTTCATCGGCGATGGCAACCCGGGCGGCACAGCGCGCGTGGAATTCATTGACCCACAGGGCGTGCGCCAAGCGAATGTCTCCTTCGATCCGCAGCCGGACGCCGGCGTCTATTGCCGCACCGCCCAGTTGCCCATCGCCAGCACTCCCAACGCCACCCGCCTCGGCCGCTGGACCGTGCGGGCGCTCTGGGACGATGCCGAGGTAACGACAGCTTCGTTTGTCATCCAGTCCGCCACCACGCCGCCGCCCACCGGCACCATCCC
>JAYVRS010000185.1:0-7754 GCA_043776185.1 Bryobacteraceae bacterium
TGGCCGATCCCGTTTTCCTTATCGAGGCCGAATCTGGTTCGCTTTCGCTGCGGCTCACCAACTCGCCTGCGCGAGGCTTCATGTTGAATAGGCAATTACATGGTGAACTCCTTTCAGTTCACTAGATCTGCCAGACTTATCCTGGCGCACCGACCGTCAGGGAGCGGGCCATGCACGACTGGTGCCAAGCAAGCATCGGGCTCCCTCCCTTCGGTCGCGGCTCAAGTGGAAATCGGACCCTAAATATTCTTAAATGGGCGAGTCCCCGTCACTTGAGCGTCCACACCACGCCTGCGGGCTTGAGGCTCTGCGACCGTAGGGACGGGGCGTCGCGTTGCAGGAGTAACTGCCCGAGGTCCTGCAAAATTTGCGGACTTTCGGCGAAGTAGGAGTGGCCCAGCAGGGAAGTGGCGGCTTTGGTGGCGTCGATCATGTCGATGCCGGTGATGGCGGCGGCATTGCCGGTCGCTGCCCCCGTGCGGACCGGCTCGCCGCGAAGAGCGGCCGAGAGCTTGAGGGCGACGTCGCGTCGCGATGAATACACGGTGACGCGGTCTCCGGACTGGCGCAAGGCACTCGAGAGTTGTTTGAAGACGGCGGCGTTTAAGTCCGGCGCGGCCAGTACGATTTCCTGGAAATGGGTGGTGGCGTGCGTCATCGTCAGCCGGTCGAGCGCTTTGGTGAGCACGCGGCTGCCCATGCTGTGGGCGATGAGGTGGATGGTGCGGGCCCCGGTATTCGCTCGCAAGGATTGCAGAAAGGCGGCGAGGTGGGGCGCGGTCCAGTCGGCCATTTCGATGTCGGAGACGTAGCCCAGGGTGGCCGCGCTGGAGGGCCAGCTGTAGGCCACGGCGGGTCCGCGAAAATGCAGGTCCCAGGCCAGTTGCCCGGCGCGGAGAACGGCCTCGTCGAAGTTGACGTTGAAGCCATGGACGAAGACAAACGCGCTCTTCTCGGGCGAATCGTCGATCGCCTGACGAACGCTGCCGTGGAAGTCATCGAGCGGCAGTGTTTGGCGCGACGAAATCACGAGGTGCTCGCTGGCGTCTTCACTAAGAGTGAAGGAAAAGAGGCTCCAGGGCCGTTCGAGCTCGCCCACCTGGTGCGACTTCGGAATGGAGATCAGCACCCGGCCGTAAGTGGTCTTCTCATCGGGAGAGGCTTGGTTGGCAAAAGCTGCCGTGCCGCTGGCGAGGCGGTCCGTCGCGAAGAAGACCTCGCGAAACCCTTTCACCCCGGGTGGCAAAGTGGGCGGCCGGGGAAGGGCCTGGATGGCGGCCGTGTAGTAGGTGAGCCGCAAGCCGACTCCGCGCGGAGCACTGGGATCCACAGGGTTGCCCTGATCCTCGCTCCGCAAGCGAATCCGGTCCTCCCGCACTCCATGCTCAATGAGGAACTGGCGCACGGCGCGGGCACGTTCCAGTGCCAGTTCCTCCGCAATGCCAAACCCGCTGCGGGAGGTGAGCAGGGCCCGGTCCGCCCGGTTCCCGACTAGTTCAGCGACCGCGTCGAGCAGGACGCGTTGATCCGGATCAAACTGCGCCGCCCCCGGCGCGAACAGGACCTCTCTTTCGTCCCCACGCTGAGCGTGAACCAGGCAAGCACCCAGTAGTAGCACCGAAATGAAGCGCAGACGATTCATCAGCTTGGCCTCCGCAGTTGTCAGTATACGCCTGTGGTCAGTAGACTCCATCTTTGGAACATGCCAAGCTGAAGGCGCTGGAATCAGTTCAAGGCCGAGGTGAGCTCATGTTCCGTTGGATTGCCTTCACTGTATTGGCGATGACGTTAAATGGCGCGACCGTCGAGACCACGCTGTTGGGTACCTTGAACGGGGCCCAGCCGGTCGTCGGTGGCGATGGCCAGGGCAATGTGATCCTGGTGAGCAGCCAGCCCTGCTCCATCCTGCAGGAGTGCCAACCGTTCACCCTGGTGAAGCTGGACTCCACCGGAAAAGTGCTACTCCGCAAAGGAATCGGCGACTCCTCATGGCGGCTGCAGGTGAATGCGGTGACCATGGACCGCGCGGGCAATATCGTCCTAGGCGGCAGCACCAACGACGCCAACCTGCCGTTGGTGCGGGCCTTCCGCACTAAGCCCGAAGGACCTAGCGAAGCCTACCTGATGCAGCTGTCGCCGGACGCCAGCCGAGTCCTGTTCGCCAGCTATCTGGGCGGCAATGGCCCCGATCAGCTGATTTCGGTGGCGATGGACGGGGCCGGCAACATTACCGCCGTACTGCAGACCTCGTCGACTGACTTTCCCTTTACGGGCAGCGAAGGCCCAGTATTGCCCAGTTCCGGACCACTCGGCCCGCCCCGGGCGGCGATTGTGCGCATCGTGACGACCTCCACACCGGCACCGGCAAGAATCTCTTATGCCATCGGGCTACCCGTGACGGGTCCTCCGGCCGAATTGTCGATGTCCGCGGATGGCACCGTCGTCACTCCGCTGCTCGATATTTCAAACGCTACTCCCTTTCAGACCCCCCGCGCCGACCTGCTCGAAATCCGCCCGGACGGCACGCGGCGGCGCATCGCGGTGCCGCTGCCCGGCGAGTCGCAAACGCGGCGCGCGATGCCGGCCAGTGACGGAGGCTTTTGGATAACCGGAACCACGCTAGGCGGCGTGCTGCCCGCGACGACGAACGCTTGGCGGGCAAGTTCGTCGAGCTTCAGTTACCTGCGTTGGGAAGGGCCACAAAGCATCACGCCGCCAGGGCCGATCCGCTCGTTGACCGTGCGCTCGCTGGAAGTCGATCGCGCCGATGGAAACCGGATCTATGCCGCGACGTTGACCGGCTTGGCGCGCACCGAGGACAACGGGTGGACCTGGGAGATCCTGACGACCCCTTTCCGCAATGTGCAGGCCATGGCGACGTCTAGTGACTCCCTCACCAGCCGCCTTTGGGTGCTGGCGACTAACGACAACGGACCGGCCATCTTCTTCTCCGACGACCGCGGCGTCAACTGGAAGTCCCTCCCGCTGCCCATGGGCCTGCCCGGCCTTCCGACGGCCATCGCGGCCCACCCCACCGACACCCAGGTGCTCCATCTGGCCGGCCGCACCACGCTCTACTCCACCCGCAACGGCGGCGAGACCTGGACCCAGCGCACATTCTCCGGACCCATCACCTCCATCGCCGCCGATGCGACCACGGTCGCCCTCGTCACCCTCACCTCCCAAAGCATGTTCGCGCCCCCCACCACCGATCTTCGTTTTAGCGATGATGGCGGCGAAACGTTTCCCAAGTTGGTCTCGGTCGCGTTCGGACCACCCTCGCTTCGCTTCGATCCGAACGAGCCGGGGTCGCTCTACTTCAACACCGGCCCGCGCATCAGCCGCACCTCACGTGACACGTTTCCGATAGTGGAGGAACTGCCCTTCACGTCCATCCCGATCGTCCAAATCGCTTTCCAGCCTGACGCGCCTGGAGTGATTGTGGGCCTGGCCGCCGATGGCCGGGGCCAACGCAGCACGGACGGTGGGCGAAGCTGGCGGCCGCTGGCGACGTCAGTGACACCGGGACAAGTCGCGATGCAGATCGTGGTCGGCGCAGGCGGAGTGGTCCATCTGGCGCTGCCGACCACGCTCGAAGCGTTTGCCGGTAAGCTCACCGCCAATGGGGAAATGACGTATCTCACCTATCTCGGAGTGCGCTTTGCGGGTGCGACGCCGGGGCTCACCATGACCCCCAATGGCCAAGTGGTGATCACCGGGCAAATGGATGGCTCGGCTGATTTCCCGGGCCAAATCCTGCGCGGAACTACCAACCAGTTTCCGCCGGGCTTCGTGCTGCCCACCACGGGCATCGATATCTTCGCGATCGCTTTCGAGTCAGACGCCCGGCTGCTATATGCCGCGGCTCTGGTCGGCGTGGGTCCGGATACTCTCACTTGGGCAGGAGCCGGCCCCGGGTCAACGATGCTGGTGCTGGGCCAGACCTTTTCCCCAGACTTCCCCGGAGTCCCATCGCCGGGGCTAAACCTCAGCAACGGTCCCACCCTGTTCCTGACGAGGCTGCGGCCCTAGTTCCTCAATCGCGTGACCGCGGCTTCGAGTTCAGCATCAGTAAAGCGCGTCGGCTGATACAGCCGGACCTTGCCCCGGCCATCCACCATGACAAACGTCGGAGTGCTGGAGACGCCGTAGCGAATCATACTGGCGCGATCAATAATCGGTGCGGCGATGCCCGTCGGTGCGTAGATCTCCGCCCAAGCTTTATCGATCGACTCACGCTCCTTTGCCTCCTCGGCCTCGACGCCCGGATGGTCGGCGTAAGTGCGCGTGGGCGCGAGCCACTGCAGTTCCGGATGTTGCTTCGCCACGCGGGCCAACCCCGCCGCTTGGGCTTTGCAATCGCCGCACCAATGGGCCCAAAAGAACATCACGGTGGGCCGGTCGAATTTCACACCTGGCACGGCGGGCGCATCTTGGCCAATCAGCGTGAGTAAGTTGTAGTTCTTCCACAATCGCGACTCGATGGCGTGACCTTTCGCACGTTCGAGCAACGGTTTGAGGTAAGCCGCAGCCGCGCGACGATTGGTCTTGCCCGTCACCTTGGCTTCCACTTCGATGGCTGCGCCAAGGGGCGTGGTCCATTCGGGCCCGGTCCAGGATGCCTTTTGCTGGATCTGACGGGCCCACTGCAAAGCCTTGTCATCCTGTCCCAAGGTGGCCGCGCCCCGCGCCAGCCAGGAGAATCCGTTCCAATAGCCAGCGTCTTCGCGATTGGCCAAGCGATGATCCTCGAGAATTGCGGCAGCGGATGATAAGTCGCCGGCCGACAACTTACTACGAATCGCCGCGGTGGGGTCAGCGGCCCAAGCTATAGCGGCGAACAGAAGAATAAACAAGCGCATATCTCCCGAGTATCACCGATGCCTGGGCCGCCTACCAGCTGCGAAGGACAGTGAGCGGGTCCGACGCCCCCGCCCGCGTGACTTCTCCCCTTTGATAAATCCATTGAATTCGTCGCAGCATCCCCTCCCTTTCACGGTCGGGGTTCTGTTCCGCCGCCTGACGAAAACCGGCGGTTAGGGAGGGGATGCTGCAGACTTTCCATAAGAACTTATCCCGTTACTAAGTAATCGCAACGAAACCTCAATTCACCGACGCGCGCTTCAGATACCGGTCGAACCACTCGACAAATTTCCATTCGTCGAATACCATCGTTGGCCAGCCATGTTCGCCACCCGGGTGCACCACCACCGGCACTTCCAGGCCCACTTCCTTGGCCCGCGCGCGGAAGCGTTGCGATTGTTCCAGCGGCACCAGCGTGTCGGCATCGCCATGATAAATCAGCGTGGGCGGCATCGCGGGTGTCACATAGTAAATCGGGGATGAATCGTGCCCGAGGCGTTTCCAGATGGGCATGTTCATCGCGTCCGGCCCGAAGGCTTTGCGGAAGCTGATAGGCGGTCCGCCTTGGCCGTCATTCTCGGTGGAAGGGCCCAGGTTCAGCAGATCGGTAACCGGGTAGAAAATGGCCACCGCTTGCACCGCGCTCGACTCGCGATCTACCGGATCTGGCGCTGCCGGATCGCCGGGGCCGCCACGCGTGGCCAGCATCAGGCTCAGGTGGCCACCAGCACTGCCCCCGGTGACGCCGATGCGCGTGGGGTCAATGCGATATTCCCGAGCGTGATAGCGGACGAAGCGCAGGCCCCGGTTCATGTCCTCGATCATCTCCATGACGCTCGATTCGGGTTGCGAAATGTGGCAGATCGCCAAGACGGTGTAGCCCGCTCGCGTCAGCGGCGCCACCAGCCACGCCGGTGTCTCGCCGGGCCTTTTCGAACGCCAGCCCCCGCTCACCATCAGCGCGATGCCCAAGCCGTTGGGGTTCGCGGGCCGCAAGATATCCAGGGTCAGCGGTCGCGCGCCACGCTGACCATAGACGATGCCATCGATGCGCTCTATGCTCGGATGCAGATAGAGCCACCCGCCACCCGCGAGCAGAGCCAGTACCCAAGCCAGACTGCCGAGCCAGATCAGGGTCCGGCGAACCCAACGTGGAATATGAATTGAGGACATTGCTTTTCAAGATCTCATACGGGCGGAGAGGGTGACTTAGATCTGTCTAGGCCGGCTCAGCGAGCAGCTCATTCAAATCCAGCGGCGCGGTGATCATCGCGAGCCGCCCCTCCGGCGTGCGGGGCCATTGCTCGGGCGGCCGGTCCCAGTAGAGCTCCACGCCGTTGTGGTCAGGGTCGTCGAGATGGAGGGCTTCACTGACGCCGTGGTCGCTGGCCCCGGTCAGCGAAATGTGCGCCGCTTGCAAGCGACGCAGCGCATCGGCAAGGTCGGCCCGCGCCGGGTAGAGGATGGCGACGTGAAATAGCCCAGTCGATCGCGCCGATGGTGGTGCGCCGCCACTGCTGAACCAGGTATTCAGCCCGAGGTGATGGTGGTAGCCGCCCGCCGAAAGGAACGCGGCTTGGTCGCCGTAGAGTTGCGTCACCTCAAAACCGCGCACGCCGCGGTAAAACTCGAGCGCGCGCTGAAGGTCGGCCACTTTGAGGTGGACGTGGCCAATCGAGACGCCTGGGTGAATCGGACGCATAAGCCTATTCTAGGGGATAGAGGGTGATAAAGCGTTTCAGAAATAACTTCAGGGCAATGCCCTAAGTTCGTTTCCTGATGGCCAGGTCGATAAGTAACAAATGGTACGGAAATCGGTAATTCGCTTAGCGCTTCTCGCCTCTCTGACGATGACGGGAGCCCATGCCACCAACATCACTTACTCCGGCGACGACCCATACCGCTCTTTTGATATCTGGATGAATGCCGATGGCAGCAATGCCCATGTGATCGCCGGCATCGCCATTCTGCAGGTGGACGGTTTCACGACGGTCGACGTGGTTTGCGTCGACTTTTTCGTGGGCATCGGCGATGGCATTTATTCCGTCAACCTGCTGGGGCCCAACGCCATCAGTAACGGCACGCGGGTGGCTTGGATGTTACGCAATACGTTACCTAGCATCAACACGCAATCGGACCCTTTGGCGAGGCGGCAAATGGCGGCCGGCTTTCAATTGGCCATCTGGGATATTGTCCACGACAGTGGCGACGGCCTCTCGGCGGGCCGCATCCGGCAAAGTACCTCCCTGCCTACCGACTCCACTGTCCTGTTTTGGGCCAATGCCTTTCTCGGCGGAACCGTAGGTCAAAGTCTGAATTCCGGATTAGTCTACCGGAATGTCGGCGGGATTGGCGTGTCCCAACAATTGATGAGCGATGTGGCTGAGCCATCCACTTACGCGATGTTTTTGACGGGTGGCGTGTTACTACTGTGTTATAAAATCTTTTAGGCTGGAAGGGTTTCATGCGAACGAAATTCGGCACGTCTGGTCGGCAGGAGCAGCGATTCTCGGGCACCTTCCGATCGGCATGTCCTGCCTCGCTGGCCAGACTCTCCGTGTAGCTTACTGTTGCGACCGCTTAGTTAGAGCGTAGCGGGTCACTTTCATACGGCGGGTAGCTACTGCTAGGCCACTGGCCGGGCATCCCCGCGCGCGGCTGAGAGTGCTTCAGCGTCGATGGGATAGGACATCGACTTGGCGATCTTACTGCTGTACCGGATGGGGAAGACCACTAGTCCTCATCCTTCGGCTCCTCAAACGGCTCTACCGTCGAATTCGTCAGCTCCACCTCGCGCACCCCGTGGACCCTTTTCAGCACCCGCTGCAATTCCGTCGTCAATTTCTCGGGACGTTCTTCGTCATCGACTTCGACGACCACTTTGAGGTAGA
>JAYVRS010000186.1:0-2368 GCA_043776185.1 Bryobacteraceae bacterium
GCCGCCGAGGCTCGCGGAAAACCGTCGGCCAGGGTCAGCGGCGCGGAAGCGCTATTGGCAATCCGCAGACTCGTGGAAAGCGGAGCCTGCTGCGACATACGCCCCGCGATTGGCTGAAATCCAGACGTGTCGTAGTAAAGTCCATAGCCGCCACGCACCACCATCGAGGAAGCCGGCAGTGGCCTCCACGAAAAGCCGACGCGAGGCGAAAAGTTATTGCGGTCCGGACGCGGAAGGGACCGGCTCGGCGTGGCCGCGCTAAAATCCGGAGCAATGTCCAGATTCACCAGCCGCTCATACTTTTCCCGCAGTGGCGACCAATACTCCCAACGCAGCCCAGCATTGATCGTCAAACCGGGACTGACTCGCCAATCGTCATTGACAAAGAGTTCCTGGATGTTACCGCGGAGGTACTTATCGGCATTGCCAAACGCAATCGAGGACGTGTCCGGAATCCCCAGCAGAAATCCCGCCACGTCATGCCCGGCTGCCGCCCCGGTAAAGGCAAAAGTGCCCCTCGGATCTTGTTGCGCCAGGATGTTGAATTGCTGCCTGCGCAGGTTGCCGCCATAAGCGATGTTATGTCCGCCATGGGCGAGAAATGCGTCAACCGAAAGCCCGGCTGTCTGATTCCGATCCAGAGAAGCCGGCGCTTGCGTTAGTGGAGTAAGGCCAGAGGCAAACGTCAGCGTCGGCGGCCCCCAGTTGACGGGCTCCTGGTTATTGCCCATGATTCCCGCATCGGCAGAGAGGTTCCGCCGAAATGAATAATAGGGAGTTACCCGCGCCGCATAACGGCTGAACTGTACGCCGAAGTTGACAAACGTGCGGGGGGTGAAAGTGCGGCGATAAGTCGCGGTACTGTTGATGCCGGAGTTACTACCCGTATCGAGAAATCCGAACAGATCGGGTGTATCCGTCCGCGTACTTTGCCAAGCGAACGTACCGGCGAAGAAGTTACGGCGTACCTGCTTATTCGCCCGCGTCTGCAGATCGTCCTGGTGCAACCCACTAACGATCGGCAATTGATAGTTATAGCGCGAACTACCCGGGAAGTTCGGAATTGGATACAGCTCCAGCAAACGCCGGGCCTGCGGACTAATGCGGCTTTGCGGAATCATATTTCCAGGGAACGGCGTTCCCGCCGCCGGGTCGCTCACCGGTCGCCCCAACTGCCCAAAATCGCCCGCGCGGTCAGCCGCCGTAGGCATCAGTCCGTTCTGGGTATTGGCATTCGAGTTACGAGTCCATTGATAGTTCAAAGTGAGCAGAGGACCATTTCGTAGCAGCCGCGGAACCTTCAAGGGACCGCCCAAAGAGAGCAGTCCCTGCAACCGGCTATAGGCCGGCTTAGACGTATTCTGACCCGTGAACGAATAGGAGCGAGCATCAAACATCGAGTTATTGAGAATAAACCCGAGCGTGCCGTTATACATCGACCGTTGTCCCCGCCGGTTGTTCCCAAACGCGGGTAACTGCGCAAACACCGAAGCGTTGCCGTTGTTAACGCTACCATTGATCAGCAACCCATCCACGGCCTGTGCGGCCACTGCGGCGCTAGCGGTTGGCGCTGGAGGAGCTTTGACCCCGCCGCCCGTCGTGCCTCCCGTCGCGCTCACCTCCGCCCGCTGAACCGAAGCGACCGCCGTGGCCGGCCCCGGCGGCAATGTCCGCAACTCCCACTCTGCCGGAAGCGCGCGCGCGGCTACCGTAATCTCGCGCCGCTCCTCCGCGAAGAGCTGCATCTCAGCTACGAGAGTCCAAGGGCCATCGGCAAGATCAGGGAACACATAAATGCCCGCCGGATCAGTAATCGTCGCGACGTGGCGATCGCCGCGCGTAGCGACTACGCTCACTCCGGGTATGGGTAGGCCGGCAAACTTGATAACTCCCCGATGCTCCGCGGCGAAGACGGTACCGGCGATGAGAATAGCGAAACGCATCGCTCAGTTAGCTCTCCAAAGGCTTTCGATCTTCTCGATAACGAAGACCGGGACGAGCTTCAACCCTAGTTGCTCTTGAGTGGCGGTAAACAGGGAGGGATTTACAAGCATATTTGCTACCATGACCTCGACTCTAAGTTTCCGTAGGTTTGGCGATGCTGTCCACCACAATGATCATCACCGGACCCTTGCTCGATTCCAGACGCAACCCCAGTTGCTCCTGCAGCGCCGTCACCAGCGTGGGTCCGTTGGAATCGGCGGGAGGCAGCGCGCCTGGCGGCGGCGGACCCCCGGGACCACCCCCTTGCCCCGGCTCCGGTGTCCATTCCAAGTTGATGTCGTAGGTGCCCGTTAGCCCGGTCTTATCGATCACATCGCGCCCCATTTGTTGCGAGACCATCCGCGCAATCATGGCCATGTTGGCA